>SLLE01000093.1 GCA_007134225.1 Tindallia sp. | reverse complement strand
TGAGGCGTTGAAGGAAATAGGTCAACGCATTGTACCCATTTAATCTGGTAGCCTTCATCCGTTGCCTGCTTAAGATTCTGAACAAGTGATTTAGGATTGCATGAGACATATAATATTTTAGCCGGATCCATCTGAATTAAGTCTTCCATGGCTTCAGGATGAACGCCAGGTCTTGGAGGATCCAGGATCAGCATATCCGGTGCCTCGTCAAGATGGTCAAGCTGTTCCTTAACGTCACCTGAGATGAATTGACAATTTGTCAATCCATTTTCCATTGCGCTTTCTTTCGCCTGCTGAATGGCTTCATCCACGATATCGATACCAACCAGATTTTCCGCTTTTTTTGCCAGGATCTGAGTAATGGTTCCTAATCCACAGTATAAATCAAATATGGTTTTATCTGATTTCGTGACACTGTCAGCAATAACTCCATAAAGTTTGTTGGCAGCAGTGCTGTTTGTTTGAAAAAATGAAAAGGGCGTTATTTTAAAGGTGATGCCATGCAGTTTTTCTGCAATGCTTGACTGACCCTGCAGTAAAACTGTTTGATCGCTTTTTACCATGTCTGCCACGGAATCATTGATGGTCCACAAAAAGCTTTTGATATCTCCCATTAATTTCAGTTCTTTAAGGCCTTCCGCCCAATTCTCAATAATGTCACGATGATTCATATCTTTTGTAACAAGGTTAACCATTATTTCGCCTGTATAATAGCCTTTCCGAACAACTAAGTGCCTCAGGATGCCTTCTCGACTTATTTTATGGTATGGTTTTAACTGTCTCTCCCTAAAGAAGTTGACCGTAAAGGTCCTAATGCGGCGCAAATCCTCATCGATGAGCCGGCATTCGTAGGTATCAACAATATCAAAGCGACGACCTCTTTGATGCATACCGAGAGTTAATGGACCTTCCTTATGTTCATTGCCAAAAGTAAACTCCATTTTATTCCGGTATTCACTTTGAAGAGGACTCCCAACTGGTTGATGCCATCTTTCTACAACAATATGTTTATCCTGAAATAATTTTTTAACCTGATTGTTTTTCATTTCCAGTTGATACTGATATTCTACCCCCTGCATCGTGCATCCGCCACATCTGTCTGCGTGAATGCATGCTTTTTCCGTTTCAACAGGAGACAGTTCAAGAACTTCAACGGTTTTTCCTTCCAGTTTTTCCGGCCTTCTTTTTGTAATTCTTACCAGTAGCTTTTGACCTGGTACACCACGATCCGTCGTTACTTTTATTTGATCAATATAACCGAAAGCTTTTCCTGCATAAAGGTTCTCCTCGACCATCAATTCTATTTCCTGTCCTTTTTTTATATCCATGGCTCCGCTCCTCGAATGATCCAAAGAAAACCCGGAACTAATTGTCCGGGCTTCCTGTCATTATTTTACAGCTTTCATAATATAGGCGGGGGCTGCAAAAGATTCTGCTTTTTCCAATTCTTTTACAAGTTTTTCTGTTATTTCCACAAATCCTTTTGTTAGATTTTCGTTATCAATGTCATTGTACCCTTTCAATAATGTTTGTTTCCGCTTATCCAGAAACCGCGTTGCAAGGCTTGAATCGATGGATTCTTTAAACTCCTGGTATCTCACATCCCGGTAATTCATCATTTTCAAGGTTTCTTCCAGATCTGTGGGATGTATTTCATTAAAATGTGCCATTGCTTTCAGGACACTGATACTTTTTATTACTCTTAACCGCTGAGACCAATATGGATAATCTCGATGTTCTACAGCCCAGATGGGTATCTCTTCCATAATAACCAACTGACCCTCAGACTTTAGAATGCGATAAAACTCACCCAAGGCCCGTACCGCTCGCATAGGAAACTGATTAACAGAAGATAGTGTGTAATTACATATAATCACATCGATGCTGTTGTCTTCAACAAAATCCAGCCGACTTAGATCTCCTTTTCGAAGATCTAGCTTCATAAATGCATCCGAAATTCTTTCTTTGATCTCATCAAAATGGCTGTCATCAATGTCAACTGAGATCAGTTTGGTTTTCCAATTATTTGCCTTGACTTTTTCCGCGATTCGTCCAGTGGTATTCCCCCAACTGGTTCCACCTTCCAACACAACTTTTCCATCCAAGTTCAAACCTTCCCACAGGTACTGGTCTGCTGTATAAATCTGATACATAAAACCACTCCTTTGTTTCAATATTTTTCATTAACATATTTCTCAATAACAGATCTTCTGATGTGGTCACTAAAAACGCCTTCCTGTTGAAGCCGCTCTCTAAGCCAGCGACTTTTTGAATGAAAGACTACGGAGGGATGTTCTATAAAAACAACTTCATACAAAACTCTTTTAAGATGACTGGAGCTTACTTTGATAAAATATGCTTCCAGTTCATAAAAATCTTTAAGCTCTGCGGCTCTCCAGGTCATTTTATCTTTTAAGTGGTAGTGCTTATCTCTTTTTTCCTGGAACTGCCGAGATAATTCAGGGTGTTTCGCTGAGTTTTTTAAAGATTCACTTTTGATGTGAAAATACTTGGCCATAATGTTGTAGTATTGATAATTAAACACTGCTTTGTCAAAGCTATCTACATTTTTAAAAGGTTTTACATCCTGCTGAATTAGGTATGCATGACTTTCTTCGATATACTCTTTTTTTGTTAAGTCACCCTTTTTATATTGAAATATGAGGCTTTCGCGCTGCTCGAAAAATTTTTCAAACAGGTTTTGTCCTGGAACATATTGCATGACAAACATCCTTTGCTACTCAAAATAAAACCCCAACAATGTATCCATCACCGAAACAGTTCTTAACGAAATATACTCCGCATCTGATCTATCGATGTTTTCTCCATTCCTGGGGCACGCATTCAACTCCTGAAAGTTTTTGCATTAACGTTTTTTCAGTTTTATTCGTTTGCTAACCATTGCATAAGACAAAAGGATCATGATAAATCCCAGCACATAAATATTGGTCGCATAGTTAACAGAGTATATCGCCATCAATGCTACTATTCCACCACATAGTGTAATCGGAATTCCCATATAGACTCCATCGAACTCCATGATATTAAAAAAAGCAAGACGATAAGCGCCACTTATTGCAAATAAAACCATGATAAAGAACCCGATCACACCAATATCCGCCAGATGAAAACTCCACATCAAAACAGCTGGTGCCACTCCAAAAGAAATCAAGTCACAGAGGGAGTCCAGTTCTTTTCCTAATTCACTTTCTACGTCCAACATTCTGGCAAGACTACCGTCAAAACGATCCATTAATGCAGCCAGAATGATTAACAAAGCTGACAACAAATACTTCTCGCTTATGATACATACAATCGCCAAAAGCCCCAACGTCAGATTTAAAAAAGTAACCATATTTGGTATATTAGATTTAACTTTCATGTCAATCACCTCATTTCAGCCTACTGGCAAGTAACGAACTGGCGCACACTTCATTACTATCTTACCCTATTTGCAGGTAAAATAATAGTCTTGTCTTTAAAAATATGCAAGTAATCCCATGTAGAAATTAAATTGCGGCTTTCAATTCGCTATGTTAGAATGACGTTAACCATTATAAAATTTCTGGACAGGGAGTGATGATATGCCACTGATTACCAGCAAAAATATGTTTCAACAAGCTTATGCCAGCAGCTATGCCATCGGTGCTTTTAATGTGAACAATATGGAAATTATTCAAGGAATTGTTGATGCCGCGAAGGAAGAAAGATCACCACTTATTCTTCAGGTGTCTGCCGGTGCCAGAAAATACGCAAATCCTGTATACCTAAAAAAACTGGTAGAAGCAGCGGTGGAAGACTCTGATTTACCGATTGTTCTTCATTTGGATCATGGAGAAGACTTTGAAATATGTAAACAGTGCGTTGATGATGGGTTTACTTCCGTCATGATTGACGCATCGCATCATCCTTTGGATGAGAATATTGCCATAACCAGAAAAGTAGTTGAGTATGCACATGCCCACGGCGTAGTAGTGGAAGCAGAACTGGGTCGTCTGGCAGGAATTGAAGACTCAGTTAATGTCAGCGAGAAAGATGCTGCTTTCACGAATCCTGATGAGGCGCTTGAATTTGTTGAAAATACTGGTGTTGACTCCCTTGCCGTAGCCATTGGAACCAGTCATGGTGCTTATAAATTCAAGGGTACACCAGATCTGGACTTTGAACGTCTAAGAGCCATCAACAAAAAATTATGCGGCACGCCTTTGGTTTTACATGGTGCATCAACGGTATTACCGGAGTTTGTTGATCTTTGCAACCAATATGGCGGCACCATTCCCGGAGCTCAAGGCGTTCCGGAGGAAATGATCCGAAAGGCGGCAGGTTTAGGTGTCTGCAAGGTAAATATCGATACAGATCTTCGCCTGGCCATGACTGCAGCCATCCGCAGAGAACTTCATGAAAACCCTTCAAACTTTGATCCTCGAAAGTATTTAGACCCTGGCAGAGATGCCATAAAAAACATGGTAAGGCATAAAATCAAAAATGTGCTGGGATCTAATGGGCTGGTTTAATTAATCCGGGCAAATTTCAGCAGGTGTAAAGTTGAGATAGTCTGATGATACCAGCCGATAGTCTGCTTTTCCAAACTGACCAATGGAACCACTACCCCAGGAATCTTCTCCGTGCAAATGCCCGTACACAACTTTTTTTACGTTGTACCGATCCATTAGCCGGGTGAAGTGAGAAGGTTCCTTTTTTTCATTTAAAGGAGGATAGTGCATCATGGCAACGATCTGATTCTGACCGGATTTTTTGGCATCTTTCAAGGAAGCTTCCAGCCTCAATGCTTCCCTGAGATATATTTTTTCATCATGCTCATTAAAATCTGCAGATCCTGGCAGTATCCATCCTCTTGCCCCACAAATCGCATATTGGCGATAAGGAAAGAATTTATTCTGAATAAAATGAAGTGTGTTAAACGCCTCATTCATTTTCGTGATACGCTTCCACCAATAATCATGGTTCCCTCGAATCAAGTATTTTTTGCCGGGCAAATTATCGATCCATAATAAATCTTCCCAGGCTTCTTCCTGAGTCATTGCCCAAGAAATATCTCCCGGTATCAGAACAGCATCTTCCGAAGACACTGTTGCTTCCCAGTTTTTTTTAATTTTTTCCTGATGATTAAACCAGTCTTCTCCAAAAATTGACATTGGTTTTTCAACAGAATGACTTAAGTGCAGGTCACCGATTCCAAAAATCATGCCATGTCCCCCAACATTACTCCGTTTTATCTTGATCTTCATTTAAATCATATTGATCTACGACCGACCTAAGCTTGTAGGCCATTTTTTTCAATTCAATCATTTCTCCCTGTTCCCAAAGAAATTCAAATTCACTGTAATATTTTTCCGCCTGGCTATGCATGCCTCTCACCCTTAATTTTTGAATCATACTTAAGACATTGGATACAATATTTGACTTGATTTCAAACATTTTTTGAGCTTCCCTGATCTCATAACGGATTTCTGACATTTCCTGGTCTAAGACCATGGCGGCATCCGCAGATTTTTTTAGTCTTTTTTTCACATGTTCAGGTATTCTCTGTTTATACTTATAATTCAGCGAGTGTTCAATGGTTGCCCAAAAATTCATTGCCAACGTTCTTATTTGAATTTCTGCCAAAATTTTTTTATGTCCAAATGCTGTTTGGATAGGATATCGAACAACAACGTGATAGCTCCTATACCCACTGTCTTTCTGATTTGTAATATAATCCTTCACCGCAATGATTTCCATGTCTTTTCCGTCACGCTCGCGAATATAATCCATCACCATATAAATATCTTCCACAAACTGACACATAATCCGAATTCCAGCAATATCTTCAATGCCATTTTCTATGTCATCCAACTCTAAATTGAGTAGTTTTGCTTTCTCCAATATGCTGGATATTTTTTTCACCCTGCCTACCACGAATTCAATAGGTGAATAGGCACCAACGATCAGTAATTCTGTTCGAATGCTTCTGAATTTTACTTTCAATTCTTCTACTGCATTTTCATAGGGAATTAAGAATTTGTTCCATTCAATATTCTCCATTTAGTTCACTCCCTGTCCGCATATTCCAGTAAAACCGCTTATATTATACATTAAATGTCTACAGAGTGCCAGCGCACAGAAAACCGACGTTCATTTCCCTATCGGAAATAGAACGTCGGCCCATTATTTACCGCTTTTTCGATTCGCTTTTTTATATATTTTTAGTTGCAACATAAGCAATAAAGTCAATCAGTCTTTGTGAATAACCCCACTCATTGTCATACCATGAAACTACTTTTACCAGTTTTGGTCCGTTCATCATAGTTGACAGCCCATCTACGATACTAGAACGGTTATCTTTTTTATAATCGATGGAAACGAGCGGCGCATCAGAATAACCCAATATTCCTTTCATGGAACCTTCCGATGCTTCTTTTAACTTTTGGTTAACTTCTTCTTCTGTTGTTTCCTTCGATAATTCGGCTACAATGTCCACAACGGATACCACAGGAGTCGGAACCCGCATGGCAAAACCATTTAAACGACCTTCCAACTCGGGGATTACTTTTGTTACCGCTTTTGCTGCACCAGTTGTGGTGGGAATAATAGACATCTGTGCCGCTCTTGAACGTCGGGGATCCTTATGCGGCATATCCAGTAAGTTTTGATCATTCGTATAGGCATGAACCGTTGTCATTAAACCATGTTCTATTCCAAAGGCATCATTGAGTACTTTAACCACCGGAGCCAGGCAATTGGTTGTGCAGGAAGCATTAGATAAAATATCGTGTTTAGTGGCTTCGTAAGTTTCCTCATTGACTCCCATGACAATTTGTTTCACATCCCCACCTTTTGGCGGAGCTGATAAAATAACTTTTTTCGCACCACCCACCAGATGCTTCCGCATATCTTCTTCTGAAGTAAACTTACCAGAGCTTTCCAATACTATTTCTACACCCATTTCCTTCCATGGAATTTCTGCCGGATCCCGATAAGCGGTGAACTTAATCACTTTATCACCGATACTCAGCGTATCCTCTGTAGCTTTTACTTCCTGAGGAAGCGTACCGTATAAACTGTCATATTTAAATACATGTGCATGTTTCACCGGGCCACTTGTACTATTGATCGCGACAATTTCCAAATCACGTTCATCTTCTAACCACGCTTTTATTGCCGCTTTTCCAATTCGGCCAAATCCATTGATTCCTACTTTGGTTTTTTTCATCGTTATCCTCCTTCAATAGTCGATTTGGGACAACTTAAGCCCCTTTCACTCATTTTCGTCTCGTAAGTCTTGTAAAATTATGACACTTTCTTGATGCTGAATATATCACAAAACAGACATTATATCAAACGGAGCAGCGCGTTTCAACGCTAAACCAGCTCCGGTCCGATAACGTTTTCCTAAAAGTTTCCGTGATTCAAGAAAGTTTGTCTATTTTATAGCGATGGAGGAATTCCGGTACTTCTTCATTTTCCCAACTTATGCCAATCACAATAGAAATATTATATTTTTTCTCCAACTTATCTAAACGGTCAAAAAAATGACCCATGTCTTCAAGCTTCGTCTCGCTTATCTGCATTAAGCCATCAATAAATATATGATCAATGTCATAGTTTGAGGCAACCACTCCGCACAAAAATCCGAAAAACTCATTTTCATTTTCGATGTCGTATTCATTTAAGTGTATGAACCTTGCTCGATAATCCACCTGAAACATCCGACTGTTATCTACATCAAGAAATACGACATGCCCCTTTGTTATTTTCACTGCATCATTCGCCATTTCAACCATGACCGTTGTTTTACCACTGCCTTTTTTCCCGATAATTAAATTTATCATTTGGCATCCCTCCATTGATGATTTATGTTGACCACTTATCATTGACATATTCGTCATGATACCCAAAATATCTTCTAGACTTGCAATAAAAACAAAGTATTTTTAAAATTTCGCTCTTTTTCCCTGATATGCATTTTCTTGTCTCATTATTGCTATGATTTCATCTCTTATTTTCCACCAGCTGGTATTCCAGTTAACAAACAAACTGTTTTCTTTTGGAGCTCGTCCAATTAATCGTTGTACGGCAATTTCAGGACTCAAATGCATGAGGAATAAAATCACACGTCGTTGATAGGCAGCTTTAGATATAATGCTCAACTCGCCTTGCTCAAACTGATTACCCATTATTGTGTTTTTCATAATATAAAGGGCATGCAGCTTTACCTGTTCCACTTTAAGCGCCGACAAAATATCTGACGTCTCGATCATATCCAAATCTTCGTCTCCTGGCAGGTTTACAATGACATGAGCACAAATCTCCAAATCTCTTTGCTTAATTCTGTTCGTTGCATCGATAAAAGCAGCCAGTCCATGACCACGATTGATCCGGGATAAAGTATGATAATTAGCAGTTTGCAACCCTAATTCCATGACAATATTTTTGCGATGAATTCGTTTATATTCTTTAAGGTAATCCAACTGTTCATCCGATACACAGTCTGGCCTTGTTGAAATCGCCAGCTCTACGATTCTATCATCCAGTACCGCTTCCATATATTGCTTAAAATCCTTCATCGGCATGTAGGTATTGGTATAATTTTGAAAGTAGGCTGAAAACTTGTTGGCTCCATATCGTTTTCCAATATAGCTGATGTTCTCTTCCATTTGTTCTTTTACTGGTTTTTTGGAAGATAATGTTTCAAATCCAGCTCCTTCTTCTGCACAAAAATCACAACCATTAATCCCCATTGAGCCGTCACGATTGGGACAGGTAACAGGAAGGCTGATCGGTATTTTATACACTTTTTCCCCATATTTTTCCTTCTGATATGCTGCATAGGGATAGTATGGAACTGTTGCTTTCAAGGTAACACCCTCTTTTCCCGATTTTGTCTGGGTGTTTGTTTTGGTAATCTATCCTACGAAAACTTAAACAGGTACCATTCTTATTGCAACCTTTTTACCCAGCCTTTTTTGGAGATCATTAATGATTGTATTCTCTTTAGATGCTTTTAAAGATTCACCTAACACAACGGTAGAAACATTATTCTTTCGGGCAAACTCCTCCAGGGTATCGATCGTATTTCTCGAACGAATCACCGTCATTTCTGCCGACATAGATTTCGAAATCTCATATAAGTAATCCAGCGCCTCCGGTTGTTGGTAGTTTCCCAACACCTGCAATGAGGTCGGAGTTACATGGATCACCAGCAGTTTTCCTCCGGTTTCATCACGAATCTCGGCACCCTTGCGAATGAGTCTTTCACATGTTTTTTGCTGAGTAACGCAAACCATCGTGTTTGGAATTTCAGACATCTTCTTCACCTCTTTGGCTACAATTATGCTGAACGCATTTATTCTCACTATCATTATAGCATAGGCATGCCTGCCTATTCATTATCCCAGTTCATATTACCTGCTTTTTCTCGTTGAAATGCTATGAAGTGCGACACCTTGATTACGATCTTCCACTTTTTCAACCGTCCATTCATTTTGGAATAAGATGACCGGTGAATCGAAGTCATCCACACCTAAAATCGAGTCCATCGTCAGACTAAACCGATCTGGGTCGAATTTATCTGATTCAATCCATCGAACATGTCTGTAAGGAAGCTGAGTCAGCTTTATATCCACATTGTATTCATTCGTTAATCGATATTCCAATACTTCGAATTGCAGAACACCAACAACCCCGACAAATATTTCTTCTATCCCAGTGTTCAGGGGTTTGAAAATCTGGATAGCTCCTTCTTCTGATAATTGCTGAATTCCTTTGATAAATTGTTTCCGTTTCATGGTATCCACCGGTGCAACCCTGGCAAAATGTTCCGGCGCAAATACAGGTATATCTTCATATTCAATTGTTAAATTTTTTTCTGTCAAAGTGTCTCCAATTTGAAACACACCCGGATCATGAACGCCAATAATATCGCCTGGCCATGCTTCTTCAACGGATGATCGATCCTGAGCAAAAAATTGCTGAGGTTGTGACAATCTCACTTTTTTTTGATTCCTACTCAAGTAAACAGACATACCTTTGTTGAATTTTCCTGAGCAAATGCGCATAAAAGCAATTCTGTCCCGATGAGCAGGGTTCATATTAGCCTGAATTTTAAAAATAAAGGAAGTGAACTCATCCTGCTCCGGACTTATTTCTTCACCGTTGCTAATTCTAGCCGCAGGAGGCAAAGTCAAATTGATAAAAGACTCTAAAAATGGTTGAACTCCAAAGTTTGTCATGGCACTGCCAAAAAATACCGGCGTTAATTCACCTTTTAGTATGCGTTTATGATCAAACTGATTGCCCGCTTCATCTAAAAGCTCAATTTCCTCCAATAACTGTTGATGAAGGTGCTCACCCAGCAAATCTTCAAATATGGGCTCTTCAATGCTTCCAGTGATGGAAGAGATTTTTTCCTGCCCGTGATGTCCGCCCTCGAAGATCTCCATTTGAGACTTCACCCGATTATAAACACCTTTAAAATTACCGTCTGTTCCTACCGGCCAATTCATTGGAAAAGCTTCAATGTCAAGAATTTTTTCGATTTCTTCCATTAATTCAAAAGGATCTTTTCCGGCTCGGTCCATTTTATTGATAAAGGTAAAGATCGGAATGCTTCTCATTTTACATACCTGGAACAATTTTTTCGTCTGCGCTTCGACACCTTTTGCACAATCAATCACCATCACTGCATTATCTGCCGCCATCAGCGTTCTGTAAGTATCCTCACTAAAATCCTGATGTCCCGGAGTATCCAAAATATTAATCACGTGATCATCATATTCAAATTGAAGAACACTGGATGTGACGGAAATTCCACGTTGTTTTTCAATTTCCATCCAATCAGACACGGCATGTTTTTGTGCTCTTCTTGACTTTACCGAGCCAGCAAGCCTGATGGCACCTCCATAAAGTAATAATTTCTCTGTGAGAGTTGTTTTTCCAGCATCCGGGTGAGAGATAATTGCAAAGGTTCTTCTTCTGCCTACTTCGTACGTTAGTTTATTTTCATCAGATTTCATAAGCAACTCCTTTTCTGCAACTTTCAGTAAAATCCTTAACCTTTAAAATTTTATACTATTACGTGATTCAAAGTCAATAAAAAAACTGATGGAAGTCTTCGCGTCTTCCACCAGTCCGTTATCTAAAGTGATCACTATACCATTTTACCTTGCTGAAAAAAACGTGTTTTTCCCATTGCTACCGCCACCGGTATATAAAGAGCAATGCCTCCAAAGCCCTGCACCATGTCCCACGGAACACCGGTTAGCCCTACCGCAAAACTTCCTTTTATAATGCTACCGGCTACCAGATAACCGCCAACCATCCATAAAACGCCAAGCACTAATCCGATCACAGTCATTAGAGAAAGTGGACGATGATCTGATTTTTCCGCAAAGCTACCCACGATATAGCCCATGATACTTTTTACAATTAGTGTTGGTAGAATCCAAACCGTATATCCCAGTAAAAGATCCGCCAAACCACTTCCGATACCTGCTGCTAACGCCCCTTTTTTTCGTCCAAAAAAAACAGCCGCAAAAAAAATCACTGCATCCCCAACATGGATAAATCCCTCTGTTGCCGGAACCGGAACAGTAATCATCATCGTGGCCACGGCCACTAATGCTGTTAAAAGTCCTACCAGTGTTAACTCTTTGGTGGTGCTTAATGTGTTGTCATTCATATCAAATCCCCCTATTGTATGTATATTGTATCGTTTCAACATCATTTTACCACGATATTCGAGGATTTGTAAAGTGAGTTTTAGCTGAATATCTCTATATCGTATCGATACAATTTATCTTTTTATTCACAGGAAGCAACCGCTTCTTTCAACACAGAAGCCTGTGGTCTCGAGAAGTAATTGGTTCCCCAGACGCCAATGATAATCAGCAAACCACCTATAATATGGTACCAATAAAAGGGATCGTTTAACAAGACTACTCCTGCAGAAATTGAAATGACAGTGATCAAGTTACTAAAAACAGAAGCTTTCGTTGCTTCCACTTTTGAGAGCATGTAGTTCATCATAAAAAAACCAATGACAGATGATAAGAAGCCTAGATAGAAAACACTAACAATTGCCTGCGGCTGCTGGAGTGGCTGGAAAAACAAATTCAGTTCACCTTTCATCAAATGTTGCAATATTGATATACTGCTGAATACAATGAGTCCAACTGTCATCATAACATAAGTTATCTCAATGGACGAGAAATGCAGCGATGATTTTTTCGCCAGAATATTATACGTGGAAGCAGCAAAAACAGCTCCCAACAATATTAACATCCCCTGAAAGTTACCTCCCACGTCCACACTGCCTGCCATCGCCATAATAAAGAACACACCAAATACCGAACATGCAATGAAAAACAACTGGGCTCTTGTGGGACGCTCTTTCAAAAACAACACAGCAAGGATAACCGACGCCACCGGAATAAGTGCAATCATCATTCCCGCCTCTGAAGCGGTCGTTTTATTAAGCCCGATCATTTCACAAATGAAATAAATAACAGGCTGAAATAAAGAAAGTGACAGCAAGGTTTTCATGCGTTTTGTTTTTAAATCGATGCAGATCATTCCCGTATATCTAAGTACATTAAGCAGCAGCACTGCCGCCGCAAAACGAAAAGTCAACAAATGAAAAGGATCAAGCACTTCCAATCCTTCCTTCGAAAAAATAAACGACAGGCCAAATAAAACAGAAAAACAAAGTCCAGCTAAATATGGTAAGATGGTTTTTTTATCACTCACTTTATCTACTCCTTCACATTTCATCAATAAGTGGCAATTATCGTAAATGCGGATTCTTGATCGTATTGATCATACCCATAGATAATAACACAGATTCAACTATGACTACAATACAAATAACCTTATAATAATGATATTTATCGTGTGACGAATCATTCAGCGGGTACAATAGTAAAACGATGTTAAGTATATTCAATGGAGGTGTTAAGTATGAAACTTGCTGGAAAAGTTTTAGTTGCTCAAGGAGGTGGCCCGACAGCCGTTATTAATCAATCACTCGTCGGAGCTGTGCTAGAGTCAAGAAAGTTCCCTCAGATCACCCAGGTTTATGGTGCCATTAACGGCGTTAATGGGATTATTAATGAAAATTTTATTGATTTAACGCAGGAAACGACTCATAATCTTGAGCAAATAGCAGTAACCCCTTCTTCCGCTCTGGGCTCCACTCGGGACAAACCAGATGAAGCCTACTGTCTGGAAATCTTTCGGATGATGCAGGCTCATGAAATTCGATATTTTTTCTATATAGGTGGCAATGATTCTGCCGATACCGTCCGAATTGTGAATGCTTACGCAGAAAAATCAGATTATGAGTTCAGAGCCATTCATATTCCAAAAACCATCGATAACGATTTGCTTGTCAATGATCATACCCCCGGGTATGGTTCTGCAGCTAAATTTGTTGCCCAGGCATTCACTGGAGTTGATTTGGATAATCGCGCATTACCTGGTGTCTATATTGGGGTGGTAATGGGCCGTGATGCCGGATTTTTAACAGCTGCTTCATCCCTGGCCAAAAAATACCATGATGACGGACCTCATTTAATCTACTTGCCGGAGCGAAAATTTTCGCTGGATTCATTTCTTTCGGACGTAAAAAACACGCTCAGTCAATATGGTCGCTGTGTGGCTGCCGTTTCTGAAGGAATTTCCGATCATGAAGGAACTCCCATTGCAACCAAAGTGATGAATACGATTGAAAAGGATGCCCATGGCAATGTAAGCCTTTCTGGCGGTGGACTTGGCGATTTGTTAGCAAGGTATGTAAAAGAACAATTAGAGGCAGGACGTGTTCGTTCTGATACCTTTGGTTATCTGCAAAGATCTTTTCCATTAGCCGTTTCCAGCGTTGATCAAAGCGAAGCACGGGAAGTTGGCGAGAAAGCGGCTCAGTTTGCGATCTGGTACGATGCGGACGGTTCAGTCACCATCCATCGTTCCGGAGATTATTCGGTGGATTACCAGCTTACTACTCTGGAAAAAGTAGCCCGGCACACCAAACATATGCCGGACCATTTTATTAATCAGGAAGGAAATCATGTGACAGACGCTTTCAAAAACTATGCTCGTCCTTTAGTGGGATCCTTGCCTTATGTTGCTCGTTTAAGGGCTCCTGTCGTCGAAAAAAAACTGACCTGACATTATTCGTTGTCTTCTTTTTCCGGAAACCATATGCTTATTTCTCGTTGAGCGCTCTCCAAAACGTCCGCACCATGGACGATATTATGCTCAATCTCCAGCCCATAGTCCCCGCGAATGCTTCCGGGGGCAGCTTCGATAGGATTTGTTGCTCCATTTATTAAACGAGCTGCACTTACAGCCTGATTTCCTTCCAGCATCAAAGCCACAATAGGACCGCTCAACATGGATTCAAGAAGGCTTTCATAAAAGGGCTTGCCTTGATGCTCTTCGTAATGTCGTTCCAGCTGCTCTTTGGTTGCATCCACCATTTTCAGAGCCGCCAGTTTAAGCCCTTTGCTTTCATACCGAGCAATAATGTGCCCTGTCAGTCCTCTTAGAACAGCCTTTGGTTTGATCAGCACTAACGTTTTTTCCATAGTATGATTCTCCTCGTCATCTTATTGTTCATCTTTTGCTAAAGAGCCTGTGAAGGCTCTTTTCTCATTATAACTGTTTAAGCAGGCTTGCCATTTCAATAGCAGACATAGCGGCATCCCATCCCTTATTGCCAGCTTTGGTGCCCGCTCTTTCAATGGCTTGTTCAATCGTATCCGTTGTCAAAACTCCAAAAATAACCGGAACTCCAGCATCCAATGATACTTTGGCCACGCCTTTGGTCGTCTCGCTGGAAACGTAATCAAAATGTGGTGTTGAGCCTCGAATGATCGCCCCTAACGTAATAACCGCATCATACTCGTTTCTGCCTGCCATTTTCTGTGCTGCCAATGGAATTTCAAAGGCGCCAGGCACCCAGCAAACATCGATATCTTCTTCTTTTGCACCATGTCTTACCAGCGCATCAATAGCAGCTGACAAAAGCTTGCTACCAATAAATTCATTGAATCGACCCACCACAATGCCAAATTTCAATCCTTCCGCCAATAGTTTTCCTTCAAAATGCTTCATGTTTGTTCTCTCCTTTATTATGATTTAGATTTGATGTTCTTATTGATGAAACAAGTCATCCAGCATATGACCCATTTTTTCATGTTTTGTTTTCATGTATTGTTCATTTTCCTTGCCGTAGGGTATTTCAATCGAAACCCTTTCCACAATTTCCAGATCGTACCCCTGCAGCCCCACCAGTTTTTTGGGATTATTTGTCAACAGACGAATTTTCTTCGCTCCCAAATCTTTCAGAATTTGTGCACCAATGCCATAATCTCGCATATCTTCCGGAAAACCCAGCATCAAATTTGCCTCAACTGTGTCTTTACCCTGATCCTGGAGGGCGTAAGCTCTTATTTTATTGACCAGTCCTATGCCGCGTCCTTCCTGACGCATGTATAGCAGGATTCCGCCGCCTTCCTTATTTATCTGCTCCAGTGCATATGCCAGTTGATTTCCACAATCGCATCGCTTCGATCCGAAAGCGTCTCCTGTCAGGCATTCCGAATGCACTCGCACCAACGTTGGCTTTTCCGGATCGATTTCTCCAGCCACCAAAGCAACATGATGCTCTTTACTCAGTTTATTTTCATAAGCAATGACTTTAAATGTTCCAAATCGAGTTGGCATTTCAGCTTCCGCTGCCCGATCGATCAGTTTTTCAAAGCGGCGGCGATATTTGACCATGTCCGCAATCGTTATAATCGCTAAATCGTGCTCTTTTGCAAACTCCATCAACTCTGGAACTCTGGACATCGTTCCGTCATCATTCATGATTTCACATATAACACCCACTGGCTGGAGGCCTGCCATTTCAGCCAAATCCACCGCAGCTTCCGTATGCCCCATTCGGCTGAGGACACCACCTGGATTCGCTACCAGCGGAAAGATGTGGCCCGGTTGCACAAAATCATCTGCCTTTGCCTTCGGGTCCACCAATGCCTGGATGGTCTGCGCTCTTTCAAATGCTGATATACCAGTGCTTACACCAAGGACATCAACAGATACCGTAAAGGCAGTCTCACGACTGTCGGTATTTTTCATCGTCATTGGATTCAGCTCCAGATGATGTGCTTTCTCTTCCTTTAAAGGACAACAGATCAATCCCCTGCCGAATTTAGCCATAAAGTTAACTGCTTCCGGCGTCGCAAATTGAGCTGCCATTAAGAGATCTCCTTCATTCTCCCGATCTTCATCGTCTACCACAATAATCATTTTGCCATTTCTAATCTCTTCCAACGCTTTTTCTATTGTATCAAATTTCATCTTTACTCACCTTTCTAAAATCCGTATTTTTTCAATGTCTCCATGGTAATCGGCGAATGTTTTTTTTCCTGAGGTTGCATTAATTTTTCAATGTATTTTCCCAGAACATCACATTCCAGGTTAACTGTTGAACCAGTCTCTTTATCGGCCAGAATTGTCATCTCTGCCGTATGAGGAATCAAGGAAACTGCAAAGGATTGCTCCTCGGTCTTCGCCACCGTCAGGCTGGTTCCATCAATGGCGATGGATCCTTTGTGAACGATGTATTTCATTATTTCTGACTGCGTGTCAATTATAAGCCAAAGGGCGTTTCCTTCCCGGTACTTTCTAATAATTTTTCCTGTTCCGTCAATATGTCCAGTCACAATATGCCCACCCAGCCTTCCATTGACCGGCAATGCTCTTTCAAGGTTCACTTTCTTACCTGGTTTCGCTTCTGATAAACTTGTATTTCTGAGGGTCTCCGGCATAACATCCGCTTCCATTTCTCCGGATGTAAAAGTGGTAACCGTCAGGCAGATTCCGTTGACGGCGATACTATCACCAATTTGCACATCACTCAAGACTTTTTGGCATTCAATGCGAAGTCTCTGGCTGCCTTCCCGGTTGACAACTTCCTTGACTTTGCCTATTTCCTCAATAATTCCCGTAAACATCAATTCACCTCTTTCATGTAACCGGTCATTAACCAGTCGTCACCAAGTTTGATGCTTTCCATTTCTAAAACCGGTCGAGCCTCCTTCATGTGAAAAATACCAGCTCCTCCCACCGGCCCCGGAGCAGCTGATCCACCAATGATTTTGGGCGCTATATACCAGAATAGTTTATGAACAAGCTTTTCCTCAATAAAAGATGCCATGACGGCGCCACCACCTTCAATCATTAAACTATCGAGCTCCTTTTCTGCAAGATACTCAATCAATGCGTTGATATCCACCTGAGTATCTTTTTCCGGTAATCGACAAACGCTAACACCAGAATCTTTAAGTCGATTTTCTTTTTCATAAGGCATCCTGTCTGTTGTTGCAATAACCGTATCTATCTTTTTTGCTGATGACACAATCTTCGATGTTAAAGGGATACGGCCTTTGCTGTCCAATATCAATCGAACCGGATTTTTTGTTCTATTCAAGTTTAACCGTACCGTTAGCATGGGATCATCTTTAATGACCGTGTTCACACCTACCAAAATGGAAGAAACACGCTGCCGGGTCCAATGAGCATGCTCACGGGCTTTTTCACCGGTAATCCACTGTGAATGGCCGCTGCTGGAAGCAATCTTCCCATCCAGACTCATGGCAGCCTTGGCAATCACAAACGGTTTTTTGCGAGTAATATAATGCATGAAAATTTCATTTTGATTCATGGCTTCTTGTTCCATCACACCGCTGATTACTTCAATCCCTGCACCTCGAAGCATTCTTTCACCTCTGCCTGCTACCTTTTCATTTGGATCTTTTGTCGCAATAATAACCCTTTTAACACCAGCTTTGATAATCGCTTCAGCGCAAGGAGGCGTTTTACCATAGTGGCTGCAAGGCTCCAAGGTGACGTACAAATCACTTCCTTTTGCTAAATCTCCTGCATATTTAAGGGCATTCACTTCTGCATGAGGTCCTCCATAATATTCGTGGGCTCCCTTTGCAATCAACTCTCCTTCTTTCACAATAACGGCCCCTACCAGCGGATTTGGATTAGTGTTACCCCATCCTTTTTCAGCCATTTTTAACGCTTCCTTCATCCATCTTTCCTGCAATCCAGTCATCTCCTCACGTCAAGTCCGGGAAAAAATATCAAACAAAAAATTCCCGAACTTAAATAAGTTCAGGAACCAATGTTCACAAGTTGTTGCATTAATATAAACTGCACTTCTCCCATCCAGACTTTAACTGTCGGCTCCGGAATTTCACCAGATCAACCATTATGGCTCGCGGGCTTTACCGCCGGTAAGGAATTTCACCTGTCCCTGAAGTTATTCTTTTCCTTCATTTTACCAAATCTCTCAAAAATGTCAATGTTTAATCATAAGCAGAAGAAATCAATCCTCTACCAGCTGAAGGCTTTTGGATACAAAGTACCCAAAATGATGGCGGATATATCCTTCCATCAATCGTTGCAGCTGTTTGTTCAAAGAGGCTGGCACCGTCATTTTTGCCGCTGACCTGAGATCACTAAACAGATAGATCTGTGCCAGTTTCATCAAATTTAGGGATACAGGGGCGGAGTCTCCAATTTCGCAGTTACACTTGTGACAGATAATTCCCCCTTGTGAATGACTAAAATAAAGGGGTTCACTCTGCACGTCCTGACCACAGGACGTGCAGGAGAAAAGGTTTGGCTGATACCCGGCATGAGCCATCAATTTCAGCTCAAAAGCCCGTATCAAAGAAGTCAATATGGTACCTTCACAACACATAAGCGTCAGTGTATTGCCAAGAAGCGAAAAGACAGAAGCGTTTCCCTGGCCTTCTGACGCCTCGGACAAAACCAGTTCCACAGCATAGGAAGCGTACGCCAGCCTTTCGTAGTCCTCTCTCAAAGCATAAAAACTATGTTTTACTTCTACCTGGTTGACGTTATACATGCTTTTTCCCTTATAAAGCACATATTCTGCATGGGCAAATGGCTGTACTCCTGCCAGCATTTTGCTTTTTGGCTTTCTGGATCCTTTCGCCACGGCACTCACTTTTCCGTACTGTCGACTATACAGGATCAACAAACTATCAGATTCACGATATTTTTGACTTTTCAGCACAAAAGCATCTGTGTTTATCAGCATTCGCTTCTCACCTTTATTCGTTGTCCGATTACTATCTCCAATAAGTCTTCCTCTTCACAAGAGGGAACTTAGCGGTGCTACGTCCCTCGTTGAAGAAATTAAGTATCTGCCGCCAAATGATCCATTTGGGCCATCTACTTATGGATAACGCATTCTAACCTTCTGATGGAGTAAAAACTCCACCAGAAGCTAAGAATCCTGTTTATATCCGAGATCTTTTAAAGTGTTTTCCTGATCCCGCCAGCCTTCCTTGACCTTAACCCACAGCTCTAAGTGGACCTGATGACCCATCAGGTGTTCAATATCAATGCGGGCAGCTTTTCCGATTCCCTTTAATTTTCTTCCGTTTTTGCCAATGATAATCCCTTTATGTGATTTTTTTTCGCAAAAAATGGCTGCCTGTATCTCTGTTAGGTTTTTCTCCGGGCGATACGTCATTTTTTCCGTCATGACGGCTACACCATGAGGAATTTCCTGTTCCAGGTACTGGAGTACTTTTTCTCTTATCAATTCTGCCACCATGACTCTTTCCGGTTGGTCTGTATATTCTTCTTCCGGAAAATAATGAGGACCTTCCGGTAAAAAATCTTCCAGGGTTTTTAGCAGTTGATTCATATTCTCACCAAGGGTTGCAGAAACGGGCAAAATGCGACGAAATAGCTCTGTCTCTTCATACTGATTGAAACACGCTTCGAGCTGATCTGAATTGGATAAGTCCATTTTATTAATGGCCAGCACGATGGGCGTGTGAACCTTTTTCAATTGTTCCATAATATATCGATCCCCGGGGCCTATTTTATTTTCCGGTTCTACTAAATAAAGAATCACATCTACATCCTGCAAGGTGGTCAACGCGCTTTGCACCATAAAATCTCCCAGCTTTGATGATGGTTTATGGAGACCCGGCGTATCCACAAGAATCATCTGGCTGGTTTCTCTCGTAAGGATTCCCCGAATGGTATTACGAGTAGTCTGCGGTTTCGATGACATAATCGCAACTTTTTCTCCTACCAAACGGTTCATCAGAGTTGATTTTCCAACGTTTGGCCTTCCAATTACTGCAACAAATCCTGATTTAAATGCCATTTTCATCCTCCTGTTGTTTCGCCTTATCTAAGTCTTCCGGCGTAAAAGAATGTGGTAATAGTTCCTCCAATCGATAGACTCTATAATCATTCACCGATTTAGCCACAATCACTTTAAGTGCTTTCCCGAACTCCACCATTACCTGCCGGCAAATTCCACAGGGATATGTGTATTGATCTGGATCTCCAGTCACCGCAATTGCCTGAAAGCTGGTCTCTCCTTCAGAAACCGCTTTAAACACGGCGGTTCTTTCGGCGCAGTTTGTCCCGCCCAAAGAAGCGCATTCAACGTTACACCCTGTATAAACAGCACCAGAAACGCCTAGCAGTGCTGCACCAACTTTAAACGCAGAATATGGCACATATGCTTTTTCCCGAACTTCCAGCGCTTTTTGAATTAATTGTTTTTCCGTCATTATCAACACCCTTTCAAAGCATTACTCTTCTCTTTCAGGTTGATAGAATGATATTTCTCGTCCTCGGGGTAAAATTCCAATATAAGTCTTACCAGGATTCAACATAATTGGCTTGCCAGTTTTCTTTTCAACGTATTGAGTTGGAGAGGCGTAGTCCGGTTTGTTCCATTCGATGGACACCCCACGACCTGCGGAAATAAAGTAACCCTCACCACTTCCGATGATCGCCACTTCCCTCCTGCCTTCATCATCACCCGGTATGACATTAATATCAGTGTGCTGAAGAATTAAGTTGGTAAACATAAGAGGCTCGTCAGTTTCTTCATCCATGTGCAGTTCACCAGATTGGTATTTGATGTATTTCTGAGTTTCAGTGTCATAATCGAAAGAGGAAACGTAGGAGTTTGAGAATGGAATAGTAATATAATCTGCCCGTTGCCCCCAGGGAATGGTTGTTTCCATTTCAAAATTAAGTCCAGAGGAAAAGTTGTCTGCCAATTCAGTTCGTAATTCCCTTCTCTCCCAACCATCTTCCAGGTGAGCGCGGTTTGTGTAAACACTATGCTCCAGCATCCTTGGAATAGCTCTTCGCTCCGGGTCTCTCCAGCATACGATTCCATCCAGCCAGGATAGGCCATCCATGTTTGGAGCATTTAGCTGCCTGATGTAACTATATGCTTGTGGGCTCCCTCCATAATGCATATAAACAGCATCGTGATTTGCTGCCATGTCAAGGTAATAATGACGCGCACTTCGAATTGGACCAATTTTTTCTGATTCAAAAATATGAAAAACCGCCATTATTCTTGTAATATTGCCTTCAGCCAGGGTTTCATATAAAATATCTGCCTGCGTAATGCCACTCTGAGGATAAGCGGCTGTACTATTATTGATCTGAAGTGCAACAGGTCTTTTGTTCTCTTTTTCCTCCGGAATCCATTGACCGTTAAATGGGCTTTGAACCATTCCTTCGGGTATGGGATCGTCTTCCGGTTCTTTCGGTTCTTCGATGATTACACCTGATTCTTCAGGTTCTACCTCTTCTTCAACGTTGATGTCTGATCCACATGCTGTTAACATCAAGATAAGCAGTAATGAAATAATGAAGAATTGGCCGGGTTTCTCGGGGCTCAATTTCCCTTTCAATGATTTTCCTCCTTTGATGGTACAACGGTGTTTATGATAAGAGAAGTTGAAACAAAAATGTTGTCAGGATAATGCCCAACAAAGCTCCTACCAGCACTTCTAAAAATGTGTGGATTTTTGCTTCAATTCGGCTCTGTGAAACCAGTAACGCTAAAAACATGGATAACCCACTCACCAAAATGTTGACTGTGATGAGGCTGATGGCTGTGGCTGCAGAAAAAGCCAGAGTGGCATGTCCACTTGGCATGCCGCCTGATAGGGGCGTTCCTTTGCCAAGATACACTTTAATTCCAAGGGTTGCTGTCATCATTATGATCAATACAATAAAAGTGATATGGACATCTGATCCCCTCACTACCAGCAAAACCTGCTGAGATGCTGGGGTTAGGTGGGATGCAAAAAGGAGATATCCAATAATCACTGCATTCAGGGAAGTAATAAGCACCGCTCCTGCCGCTACATTTTTAGCTATTTTTGCAAAAATATTATACTGGTCTGTCATCAAATCAATCGTTGCTTCGATAGCTGTATTAACCATTTCTGCAGCAATCACCATCGTAATGGTTACAAAAAGAACCATCATTTCCCATCGGTTTAATCTAAAAAAAAGGCTCATCAATAAGACAACCGCGGATACCACAACGTGGATCCGCATATTTCTTTGCGTTCGTAATGTATAAATGATTCCCTGGAATGCATAATTAAAACTGTTGATGAGTTTATTTACCTTCATTTTCAATCCTCCGGCTGTTTATTCGGTAAGATTCATTGCTTCCATCACCTGCTCTTCTTTCCGGCGCATTATTTTCTTATTTTCTTCATCCTTATGATCATAACCCATTAGATGCAAAATACTATGAACAAGCAAGTAAATCATTTCACGATTCACACTATGGCCATATTCTTCTGTCTGTTCAATTATTTTCTCTGTTGATATAACAATATCACCCAGAAGTTTTTCATCCACTTCTGGACTATCAGAATCCACTGGAAAAGATAAAACATCCGTCGGCTCATCTTTGCCACGGTACTTTCTGTTAAGGTCATGGATTTCCTCATTATCCACAAATGAAAGGCTAACCTGATAGTGATCCGGATAGTTTTCCATTTGATAACAAAACGCAATTGCCTGACGAATCAATTTGACAGAAGTTTCTGTTATGGTCAATGCATCCTGCCTGTTATCAATATCAATCGTAATGGCCATTTTATTTCCCGCCTTTCAATTCTTTTAGATCCATCTCCGGGTATTTTATTCGTTTGTGCATAATTCCGGCCAGCATTTGAGTAAAGACTTGTCTTATTTCCTTCAGTTCTGTCAACGTAAGCTGACTATCTTCCAACTGCCCATCATCCAATTTCGTTTGAATAATTTGTTTAATTGTCTGTTCAATCTTATCCCGATTTGGTCCTTCAAGGCTTCTTACTGCCGCCTCTGCAGAATCGGCTAACATCAGCACAGCAGTTTCACGGCTTTGTGGCACCGGTCCGGGATATCGGTACATCATTTCATCAATCATCTTAGGATCACCATATTCCTGTTTTGCTTTATGAAAAAAGAAGGCTGCCAGTGTCGTTCCATGATGTTCTTTGATAAAAGCGATGATTTCTTCTGGCAATTTATTCTTTTCTGCTGTTTCCACACCATCCTTCACATGGCCTGTTATAATTAAAGAACTTAAGGATGGCGCCAACTTATCGTGAGGATTTTCACCCATAAATTGATTTTCTTTGAAAAAATACGGTCGTTTTACTTTTCCAATATCGTGATAAAAGGATCCTACCCTTACCATTAATCCATCACCACCTATGGTATTCACCGCCGCTTCCGCAAGGTTTCCTACCACAATACTGTGATGATAAGTTCCCGGAGCCTCCATCAACAACTGTTTCAACAATGGGTGCGAAGGATTGGAGAGTTCAATGAGTTTGACAGAAGTCAGGATGGAAAAACTGTATTCCCAAAATGGCAAAGTGCCAATAGCCAAGACGGCACAGAGAATTCCACTGAGCATTCCCATTCCAGCATCCTGTAACACATGAAGGGTCTGATAATTACCAATCAGACCAAAACTGATAACGATGGCTACATTTGAAACCCCTACCACCAGTCCGGAAAAAAAAATTTTTCCTCTCTGCTTGGTATTGACCATACTTAACACGCCTGCCGTACCCCCGGCCAGACCCATCACCAAAAGCATCAAATCATTGCCCGCCATAATGGCAATTAGGATGCTTATAATCGCATTGGTTATCAGGGCCAGTCTTGCTTCCAGCAGCAATGCCAAAAGCATCGCACCAGTAGCAATAGGGATCAGATAAATAGATAAAACTCCAATTGGTTTGGCGGATATCAAAGTCAAAAGCATGATTAGAACCAGTAAAAATAGTTTTTTGGTTTTATAAAAATAATCCGGATGAAACAAATAGATATAACCCGTCATGATAAGCATCATTAACAGAGTTGCAGCAGATATTCCCGCATACAGTCTTCCGTCCGGACGAAACTCACTTTCAATAAAACCCAGTTCCTGCATGATTGCGTATGTGTCAGAAGATATTCTCTCCCCCTGTTCTACCAGAACATCGCCTCTTCGAATAACAACAGGACTCACCGCTTCTTTGGCCTCCTGTCGCAGCTGTTCCGTCGCTTCGACATCCATAAACTGGTTGGGCCGAATAGTCGCATTGATGATGACAATCGCTGATTCTCTCAACTGTTCATCCAGTTCCGTCAAGGAAGCAAAAAAAGCTCTGATTTGACTCTTTACTTCCTGGAGTTCAGCTACTTTGATTCCATCATTCATTCGCTGTGCAATTGTTTCGTAAAGATAGTTTTCCACGTTATTTAAGCGATCTGTGGAAGTTTCCAGTAGAACCTGAAGATGAACAGCTGTAATTCCGAGATGGTTATCTTCCAAGGCTTCTATTTGCTGTTCAACGGTCAGGTCTTCGTCATTTTTGACTTCATAGAGTTCAGCAAAGAAAGCATCAATATCGTTTTTCACCTCATTAAAAACGGCTGTATCTGTTCGATATACAGAGGATATTTCTTCAGCAGCCTCCTCCCGAAGCTTTACAGTAGAATATTCATCAACAATCATCCTAGGTGCTACAATGTTTTCCGGTGCGACCTGGCCGGCTCTCAAATCATACTGAGTGGGTTGAAGACTGATCAACATTAAAAAAAAGGTCACCGCGAAAAACATCACCCCGATCCCAATATAATGCCATGTCAGTTTACGTGACAAAAGTGCCTTCTCGTCGTGCGCAGACAATTTCTTTTTCTCGCTTATTCTTTTTTTCTGCATCCGAATTCTTCGCTGATTTAATCGATCGAATATTCCCATAAAAACCTCCTTGCAGCCATATGGATACGTTCATATTACTCCACTTTTTCATAAGCGTTTATTATTTTTTGAACCAGTGAATGTCGAACGACATCTTGCTGCGTCAAATATACTCGTCCGATTTCGGGAATATCTTTAAGGACATCCAAAGCATGGACCAGGCCGGAAGATTTTCCGCGAGGCAAATCAATTTGGGTTATATCACCAGTCACAACCGCCTTTGATCCAACTCCCATTCTGGTAAGAAACATTTTCATCTGTTCTTGTGTTGTGTTTTGTGCTTCATCCAGAATCACAAAGGCATAATCCAGGGTTCTTCCACGCATATAGGCTAGTGGTGCTACTTCAATGAGACCGCGCTCCATATATTTTTGGAATTTTTCATGTCCAAGAATATCAAATAAAGAATCATATAACGGGCGTAAATAGGGGTCTACTTTCTCTTTCAGATCTCCTGGCAAAAAACCAAGACTCTCTCCGGCTTCAATGGCTGGTCGAGTGAGAACAATTTTATTCACTTCTTTTTGCCCAAAGGCTTTGACTGCCATTGCCACAGCCAAGTATGTCTTTCCAGTTCCCGCCGGACCTATTCCAAAAGTCATGTCTTTTTCTTCCATCACAGAAACGTAATGCGCCTGTCCTGAGGTTTTAGGTTTGATGGTTTTTCCTTTAGCGGTCATGTAAATGGGTTCGCTAACAAATTTCTGGACTGTTTCCGACTTCCCTCGCAGGATTTGTTGCAAAAAATACTCCGCTTTCTGTACACCAATATCACCGCTTTTATACTTTTCTTGTATCAAGAGCTGAAGCAGTTCTTCTGCCATGGCCACTTTGGAGGCTTCGCCTTGCAACATTATTTCATCGTCTCTATTAATCAAATCCACGCCGAGTTCTTTGCGAATCATCCGTGCATGTCGATCACCAGACCCAAACAGTTCACGCATCAACATAGCGTCGTTAATTTGAATGGACTTATGCGTTTCTTGTGTCAAATAAAAACCTCCTGTTTCTCCCAAAAAATCTTGAGAATATTCTCAGCCCATTATACCTTATAATCAATCGTCTCTCCAGCGTTTTTGAAATAATACGCATATCTCAACTCAAACAGAAAAGGAGCGCCATCAATCATGCGCTCCTAAATCGAAAAATTTTAAATCAATCTTCCTTACCGTTTTCCCTTTGGTTTGCCAAGAATCTCCGAAAAAATGATGCCGTTGAAGACGGTATCCTGGTTTATTTTCAAACTCTTAAAAGGAATTTCATCTTTGATCTCATAAGAATAGATAGGACTATTTTGCTTCGTTTTTTCAGTAGGTTCCGGCGGTTTCATTCTTTTTTTCTTGTCTTTTGTTGCTGAAACCTTTTTGTCTGCTGAATCTGATTTTTTTATCGGAGCCGGCTTTACTTCATATTGATCACTTTCCTGCTCACCCGTTGTTTTTTTGTATTCGGCCTCCAATTCACTTTGCATTTCTCTGAAAATATCCTGCAACGACCTTTTTTTGCTTGGTGCAGCTGTTTTGCCTACAGGCGAATTTGGTGTAGATTTTTGTTCCTGCTGCTGTGAAGTCATTGTTTTTTGTTGGTTTCTCCGCTGTTGCTGGCCCTGTTTCTTTTTATTCAATAATGAAGACAGCGCAATTAAAACAACAAAAATGAGAATGCTCTCAATTTGCATGCCATCACATCCTTATTTATCCGATTGTTCTTCATTGGGCGCCTGATTTATTTTCGAAATAGCATTTCGCATTTCTGTATCGGACATAACATTTTTCATATTATAATAATCCATCACACCCAAGTTACCGTCTTTCAAAGCCTGAGAAATCGCTTTGGGCACCTCTGCTTCTGCTTCAACCACTTTTGCACGCATCTCTTCAACAGCTGCTTTCATTTCCTGCTCTTTTGCCACAGCCATAGCTCGTCTTTCTTCCGCTTTTGCCTGGGCAATACGTTTATCAGCATCAGCCTGATCTGTTTGTAGTTGTGCGCCAATATTGCGCCCGATGTCAATATCCGCAATGTCAATGGACAGTATTTCGAAGGCTGTTCCTGCATCCAATCCTTTCGTCAACACTGTTCTGGAGATTAGGTCCGGATTTTCCAAGACAGCCTTATGAGTTTCCGCGGAGCCGACAGTAGTAACAATACCTTCGCCGACACGTGCAATAATTGTTTCTTCACCTGCACCACCCACAAGACGTTCGATATTTGCACGCACTGTTACTCTGGCTTTAACCATTACTTCAATCCCATTTTTCGCTACAGCTGCTATTTTAGGAGTTTCAATTACTTTAGGATTGACACTCACTTGAACTGCCTGCAACACATCTCGTCCTGCCAGGTCAATGGCAGCAGCCCGTTCAAAAATAAGGTTGATTTCAGCCCGCTGTGCTGCAATAAGGGCATCCACCACCCGGTTCACATCACCCCCAGCTAAAAAATGCGCCTCCAGTTTATCCGAATTCAAGTCCAAGCCTGCCTTTGTTGCTTTAATGAGGGGATTAACAATATTAGATGGTTTCACTCTTCTGAAACGCATTCCCACCAGGGTAAAAATACCAATCCTTACTCCGGAAAACATTGCTGTTATCCAAAGACCGATGGGGAAAAAACTTAAGAACACACTCAACATCACCAAAACAATTGCTAAAATTACAATTAGACCAATGAGACTTTCAATAGGCATTGACAATTCCTCCTAATCAATTTTTCTGACCACAATTCTACGCCCTTCCATGCTAATCACCTTTACGCGGGTTCCCTGCTCAGTGTAGATTCCCTCAGATACGGCATCGATAAGTTCTCCATCGATTTCTACTGTACCGGATGGATGCAAATAACTTGTCACAACACCTTCTTTTCCAATCAATTCCTCCTTTCTTTCCGTACTGATATAACCTGAGTCCGACGTCATTTTTGTTCCAAGAGTCAGACGATCAAAATAACTGCTTTTGGGTGCATATTTTAAAATAATAATCAGCGCTATAATCGACATCAAAAATGCAACAATGAGAGATACGATAGCGCCTCCGGTAGTGCTTGATGCCATTACTACACTGACGATAATCAGAACCAGACCACCGAGCCCCGCAACGCCAAATCCAGGGGCCATAGCCTCAATCGTCAGAAGCGCGATAGCAGCCAAAAACACAAGAATAACAGCCAACCCTGTATTTCCTGCTAAAATACCACCTCCAAAGTACAAGGAAAAAGCGATCAAACTAACGGTCCCCCCCACACCAAATCCAGCCGTCAAAATTTCAACGATCAAACCAACCATGCCCAGTGACAAAAGAATCGGAGCCACCAGTGAACTGGTTAGAACTTGTGCAATTCTAACCGCTCTGCTGATTTCTATTTCTATTGTATTAGCATTCGGGAGACCCATCACCGCCAAAACTTCGCTAATTCCTCTTGCCGTATAATCAGACAAACCCGTTTCAATAGCTTCATCTGCTGTTAGGTTCAGCAGTTTCCCCTCTTCCACAATTCCTTCAATTACAATGCTTTGATCTGCCATCGCTGCAACCAATTCCGGATCGCGTCCTTTTTCCTGCGCCACAGAACGCAGCTCGCCTGTCCAGGCAGATAACGCCTTTTCTGTGTCCGGTATGGTCTCTGCTGAACCGATATTGCTTCCAGGCGCCATTGTAACATAATCTGCGGATATCGTAAGCAAAACACCAGCAGAAATAGCTCTCGGCGCCACAAAAGAAGCCGTGGTGACAGGTGCTTCCATAATCATCTCACTAATATTCTCCGCAATATCCACACGACCGCCGTAAGTATCAATCGTAAAAATGATTCCCTCCAACTGTGGATCTTCCAAAGCTGAAGCGATTGATCCTGAAACAAACTGTTCCATCGCTGGGCCCACTTCACCTTCCAACGGGATAATATAAACATTTCCATCTTCCTGGGCGTTCACACTTAGGAACGAGGATAATAACAAGACCATCATCATTACTGCCAGGATGATTCTATTGTATCGTCTGATCCTTTCTTTATTCACGTCGCGTCCCTTCTTTCGTCACATTAAAAGCTTTTTCTGTGCATGATTCTCTCTTATTATTATATCTTTCTTTTCGCTTTTTAACCATCATTTGTGTATTTAAAAACCCGGCTAAGCCGGGTTTTTATTATGCTTGGAGCTTTTGGCGCACCATCTGACTGACAATTTTACCATCTGCTTTTCCTTTAGAGTCCGCCATGACTTTATTCATCACGACTCCCATCTCTTTAATGGAATTGGCATCGGTTTCGTCAATCGCTTTTTGAATTAATTGAAGCAACTCTTCCTCTGTCAGCGGTGTTGGAAGATAGGATTCCAAAAGAGAAATCTCCTCTTGGGTTTGTTCGACTAAATCTTCTCTTCCACCATTCTGAAAAAATTCAAGTGCATCTTTGCGCTGCTTCACTTGTTTCATGATGATTTTAAGCACATCATCGTCAGATAAATCTTTGCGTTCATCAACCTCGATTTGCTTTACGGAGGAACGAATCATCGTAACGACATTTTTCCGTGTAAGCTCTTTATTCTTCATAGCTGTTTTTAGATCTTCAGCCAGTTGGTCTTTTAGAGACATATGCATCACCTGACGCTTCCGTTTCAATTGTTCTCATTAGAATTTCTTAGCATTCTTTCTTCTTGCCGCTTCAGACTTCTTTTTACGACGAACGCTGGGTTTTTCATAATGCTCTTTTTTCCGCGCATCTGATAAAACCCCGGATTTCGCGCACTGACGTTTAAAGCGACGAAGAGCGTTGTCCAATGATTCATTATCTTTCACTTTAATCTCTGACATTGACTTCTCCCTCCCTCCGCTTGCACAAGCATGTGCGTAATTCATGACAGAATGTCTGTCAGCCTTGCATTCGGGTTGATTGAACACGTTCCAATTATAACCTATATGTGATTCTAATGCAACAAAGATTTTAGCCCGGAGGCCATTGCATGGCGCGACCGGCTAACAAATGAAAGTGTATGTGATCTACCGTTTGACCACCGTTTTCTCCACAATTATTGACGACTCGATATCCATCCTCCTTCAAACCTTCTTTTTCAACCAATTCATCAATGCATTCAAAGATTTCCGGTAAAAGAATCTTTCTTTGTTCCGTATTAAGCTCATTCAAAGATGCAATATGTTTGTGGGGTATTACCAAAATATGTGTGGGTGCAACAGGTGCCACATCCCGAAAGGCAATCACATTTTTACTTTCAAAAACAATTTCTGACGATAATTCTTTTTTTGCGATTTTGCAAAAAATACAGTTATCCAATCAGAACACCTCCTATTTTTCAGTTAAGTCTATAGATATATTATTCGACAACAAAATTAAAATTCCTTCTTTATTTTTACAATGAAACTAAAACGACACCCCTTAAATAATCCATTTCAAAATCTAAAACTTTCACTAAGACCATTTTTTTCAGCAGTTTCTGATCATAAGCCGTTTTAACTTTTAGGTATTCGGCCGTGTGACCTATCATCATTTCCGGATCATTGGAGGCGCACTGCTCAAAAAGTACTTCAACGGTTTTTCCAATAAATTGATCCATATATTCATTTTTTCCCATTTTCACAATTGCTTCAAGGATATTGCTTCGTTTCGCTTTAGTGTTTTCCGGTATCTGCTCAGGATCATCCGCTGCTTTAGTGCCTTTTCTGGGTGAATATTTAAAAATATGCACGTCACTAAAACCAATGATTTCCAAAAATCGGCACGTTTTTTGGAAATCTTCTTCTTTTTCTCCCGGAAAACCTGTGATCACATCCGTTGTAATAGCGACATACGGGTCATGTTTTCTAAACTCCTTCACAATATCCCAATATTGATCCGCACTGTATTGACGTTTCATTTTTTTTAGAATTCGATCCGTTCCACTTTGAAGCGATAAATGAAAATGATGACACAACTTTTTGTATCTCATCAGCTTATTAATGGTTTGATCATTAAACCAAGCCGGATCGAGAGAACCCAAGCGGATTCGCTTTAAATCAGTAAATGAATCCAACTTATCCAACAGATGCAACAACGCTTTTGGTTCATTTCGATCTTTCCCATAGGATGTCAAATGGATCCCCGTCAAAACAATTTCCTGGTAACCTTTTGATATCAGGTGCTCCACCTCATCAAGCACTTCCCATTCTTTTCGACTTCTGACAGGTCCCCGCGCAAAAGGAATGATGCAGTAACTACAGTATTGATTGCATCCATCCTGAATTTTTACATATGCCCGTGTCATTTCCGTTTGCTTTTCGATACTTAAAGATTCGTATGGGTGATTTTTTTCATATTTATTCACATGAATGGTTTTCGTCCTGTGGTGCATTGCAGTTTCTACCTCATGGACAATCTTATGGCGATTCTGTGTTCCCAGAATGACATGAACGCCTTCTATGCGTTGGACTTCTTCCGGTTCTAACTGCGAATAGCATCCAACAACCGCAATGACTGCATTTGGATTATTCTTCAGGGCTCTTCTGATCAGCTGCCGTGATTTTTTATCTCCTGAATGGGTCACCGTACACGTGTTAATAACAAAGATGTCGGCAGCATCTTTCTCAGCAACAACTTGGTAGCCTTTTTTTTCAAACATTTCCAGCATTGCCTGAGTCTCGTATTGGTTCACCTTGCATCCCAGGGTGCTGATTGCAACTTTCTTCTGATTCATTCATACGTTCCTTTCCCTGCTCATGTTAAAGTTCCAGCTCATACAACAGAATGGACAGCATTACAACTCCCGCCGTTTCCGTTCGAAGAATTCTTGGTCCGAGTGTGACGCAATGAATGTCTGACTTAATCGCAAAATCAACCTCTTCCTGATGAAATCCTCCTTCAGGTCCAATCCAAACCCCTATACGAACATAGTCTGTCAAACTACCGTTTCCAGTAACGTTTCGAATAGAAATGTTTGATTCTGCTTCATAGGCCAGTAGCTGTAAATAATCGGATTGATCATCCACTGCATTTAATACAGCTTCCTTAAAGCCAATTGGCGCTTTGACAATCGGCAGTGTCAAACGCTTAGATTGTTTTGCCGCTTCTTCCGCAATTTTCTGCCATCGTTTCCGCTTTTTTTCAAACTCCTTGTCTTTCAATTGTACCACTGTATGCTCTGTCATAATCGGAATAATCTCACTCACTCCAAGTTCCACTGCTTTTTGGATGATAAAATCCATTTTACTGCCTTTCGCAATTCCCTGGTACAACGTTAGAAAAGGCCTTGTTTTTTCTGCAGAAGGTAATGCTTCAATTATTTTAACAGCCACCTGATCATTTGCCATTTCAGTAATTTCTGCAAAATATCCTTCCCCGGCGCCATCAGAGACGGTAATCTTATCTTTCTCCTTTAGACGCAAGGCTTTTTGGATATGTTTCACATCTTCTCCATCAATGTAGATGATTTTTTGATTCAAATCAATATTTGGTGGTTTTGCAAAAAAATGATTCATCCCACCCCTCCTTTTCGCACTATTATATACCACTAAAAAAAGGCCTCATATCAAGGCCTTTCAGGTGCTTGCGCCGTAATGCTGACCCATTCACCCAATCCTCTTGTTTCGAGGATGGTAAGCCCCACATCCCGAATGGCTTTCTCCACCTCATGCTGTTTATCACGGATAATACCTGAGGATATCCAAATTCCTCCTGGCTTTATGTATTGCAAGATGTCAGAGCACATTTTGACTATAATTTCAGCTATGATATTTGACACGACGAGATCTGCCGGTTGAGATAAAACATCCATTAAATTTCCTCGAAATACCTCTACACGGTCTTCAACCTGGTTCATTGCCAGGTTCTCTCTGGATATTTTAACCGCCAGTTCGTCCAGGTCCACACCAACAACTTTTTCTGCTCCAAGCAACGCAGCTGCAATAGAGAGGATTCCGCTTCCACATCCTATGTCGTATACAAGCTGATGCGGCTTTACATATTTCTCCAGCTCTTCAATGCAAAGCGAAGTAGTTTCATGGGTTCCAGTTCCGAAAGCCATCCCAGGATCAATCTCCAGCACACGCTCACCCTCTTGAAGCGAATAGGTTTCCCAGCTGGGTTTAATCACAATCGTATTTCCAGGTTTAATCGGCTTAAAGTACTTCTTCCATTCGTTGCTCCAATCCATTTCATCAACAGCTGACACAGTCACTTTTCCCAGGCCAATATCAAGACCGTATTCAGGCAGGTAATCAACGGCTTTGCGGATCAAATCCACTTGGTCCACCACATTCGGCGTCTCCGGCAGATATCCCTTGACGACAGCTCCTTCCAAATAGCTGTCCGCAAGTTTTTCATCAATAAGCTCCCAGGCGTTGTCCTCTTTTTGAAGCATCTCAAGATCCCGAATGTCTTCAATCGCAACACCAGTGACGCCAGCATCGTATAGGATGTTTGAAACTGCCTCTACTGCTCCTGAGGTTGTTTGCACTGATATCTCTATCCATTTCATCCTGCTTCCTCCCGTCGCCTGTCCTGAATGTTTCATTACTTAAACGCGTCTTTAACTTTTTCAAAAAAAGATTTTCTCTGTTCGTGAGAGCTATCGCTGCCTTCAGCTGCAAATTCTTTTAATAACTCTTTCTGCTTATCCGATAAGTTCTTGGGCACTTCTACAATCACTTTCACGTACTGATCGCCTTTTCCAAGTCCACGAGGGCTCGGGACACCTTTTCCCTTCATGCGGAAAACAGTACCACTCTGAGTCCCTTCCGGTATCTTATGCTTCACCTCTCCTTCCAGTGTCGGCACATCAATTGTATCTCCAAGCGCAGCTTGTACAAAGGTGATGGGAATATCGCACATGATATGTTGTCCTTCCCGGACAAAAATGGAGTGTGGCTTCACGGTGAACATAACATACAAGTCCCCAGGAGGACCTCCCTTATCGCCAGGAGAGCCTTCGCCCGTCAACGAAACCATTGATCCATTATCCACACCGGCAGGAATGTTGACTTTCAGCTTCTTCTCTTTCTTGGTTTTTCCACTACCGCCACAGGTTTTACACGGATTTTCGACGATTTTTCCTTCGCCATGGCAATGATCACATGGACGCACATTCAATATCTGACCCAGAGGCGTTCGCTGTGCAAACCGAACTTCGCCCGTTCCATTGCAATGCGGACAGGCCTTGGTATCACTGCCAGGCTCTGCGCCGCTTCCGTGACAGGTATCGCAGGTATCCATTTTATTAACCTTAATGGTTTTTTCAGCACCAAAAACAGCTTCTTCGAAGGTAATGGTCATTTCATATTTTAAATCCGCACCTTTTCTCGGACCTCTCCTTCTGGATGAAGAAAAACCGCCACCCCCGCCAAACATATCAAATATATCACCAAAGATATCTTCAAAACCACCGCCAAAACCACCAGCACCGCCAAAACCGCCAGGCCCCTGGCCACTGACACCTTCATATCCAAACTGATCATATCTTTTTCTTTTTTCTGGGTCGCTTAATATTTCATAGGCTTCATTCGCCTCTTTAAATTTTTCTGCAGCCGTTTGATCGTCCGGATTTCTGTCAGGATGGTATTTCATGGCCATCTTCCGGTATGCTTTTTTTACCTCTGCCTGACTGGTATTGCGATCAAGACCCAATATTTCATACACATCTCTTTTCGCCACTGTTTCACCACCCTAACCATTCCAATTCTATCAATTTTCAATAGTATTTAGTCAATCACACGCTTCTGCCGCATGCCGTTTTTCGGCATGCGGCAAGATAGGCGTCATTATTTCTTTTCTTCCTCATCCACTTCTTCAAATTCCGCATCAACAACGTTTTCATCATCCATTCCGCCACTTTGCTGATCAGAACCAGCTTCCTGACTTCCGTCCTGCTGCGCTACATTTTCATACATCTTTTCGGATATTTCATGGAAAATTTTCGTCACATCTTCAACGCCCTGTTTCATTGTATCCAAATCGTCTTCTTCAATAGCTTTTTTCAGCTTATCCAACTCTGTTTGGACTTTTTCCTTCTGATCTGATTCAATCTTGTCTTCCACTTCTTTTAACGTTTTTTCCGTCTGATAAACAAGTGAATCCGCTTGGTTTTTCACTTCGATTTTTTCTTTCTTCTGCTTATCTTCTTCAGCAAATTTTTCTGCTTCTTTCACTTTCTTTTCAATCTCTTCCGGACTCAGATTGGTAGATGCAGTAATGGTAATCTTCTGCTCTTTTCCAGTACCCAGATCTTTCGCCGAAACATTAACAATGCCATTGGCATCGATATCGAAGGTAACCTCAATCTGAGGAACACCCCTGGGAGCTGGCGGTATACCACTAAGCTCGAATCGTCCAAGGGTTATATTATCTGCTGCCATCGGTCGTTCACCTTGAAGCACATGTATATCCACGGAAGGCTGATTGTCGGCAGCCGTTGAAAACGTCTGGCTTTTCTTTGTCGGAATAGTTGTATTCCGCTCGATTAGTTGTGTAAATACTCCACCAAGGGTTTCAATACCCAGTGACAGAGGTGTGACGTCCAGCAGCAACACATCTTTCACTTCGCCTGTCAATACGCCACCTTGAATGGCTGCTCCCAGCGCAACTACTTCATCCGGATTCACACCTTTATGCGGATCCTTGCCGGTAACACGTTTTACGGCATCCTGCACGGCAGGAGTTCTTGTGGATCCCCCCACCAAAATAACACGATCCAGATCTTCTGCTTTCAATCCAGCATCAGATAAGGCTTTTTTCATTGGATCAACTGTTTTTTCAACCAGATGGGATGTCAATTCATCAAATTTCGCTCTGGTAACATCCAGGTTCAAATGCTTTGGCCCTTCGTTGGTGGCTGTGATAAAGGGCAGGTTAATATTGGTCGTCATGGTGCTGGAAAGTTCTTTTTTAGCTTTCTCTGCCGCTTCCTTCAAACGCTGCAACGCCATTTTGTCTTTAGTCAGGTCAATACCTTCCTGCTTTTTAAATTCACTGGCGATATACTCAATCAGCACTTGGTCAAAATCGTCACCGCCCAGATTGTTGTTTCCATTGGTTGCAAGAACTTCAAAGACTCCGTCACCCAGTTCCAGGATAGATACGTCGAAGGTTCCACCACCCAGATCATATACCAGGATTTTTTGCTGTTCTTCCACTTTGTCCAACCCATAAGCCAAGGAAGCTGCCGTTGGCTCATTAATAATTCTCAGTACGTTCATACCTGCTATTTTTCCTGCGTCTTTTGTTGCCTGACGTTGACTATCTGTAAAATAAGCCGGTACTGTCACGACAACATCGCTGATGGTTTCCCCCAAGTAAGCTTCTGCATCTGCCTTTAATTTTTGAAGAATCATAGCAGAAATGTCCTGCGGAGTGTATTCCTTTCCTTCAATTTTTTCTTTATGCTCTGTTCCCATATGTCGCTTAATGGACTGAATGGTTTTTTCCGAATTGGTCACAGCCTGACGTTTAGCCGGCTCTCCAACGATTCTTTCACCTTCTTTCCCAAAAGCCACTACCGATGGTGTTGTTCGATTCCCTTCGGAATTCGGGATGACAACCGGCTCTCCACCTTCCAATACTGCAACGCATGAATTTGTCGTTCCCAAGTCAATACCTATTACTTTGCTCATTATTTATTCCTCCTTGATTTTTCAATATGATACGCAAACTTATTCTTATTTATATACTTTAACCATCGCAGGTCGCAAAACCCGTTCTTCGATGGTATATCCTCTTTGCAACACCTGCGCAACGGTTTCCTTTAGCTCATCTTCGTCACAAGGCTCTGTCATCACCGCATGATGTTTGTTCATATCAAACATTACACCTTCTGCTTCAATGGGCTGAATCCCGTGAGTTTTTAAAACTTCCAGTGTCTGCAGGTAGACCATTTCAACACCTTTGTAAAGTCCTGTATCTTGATCCTCAGCCGCTTCCAGCGCCCGTTCAAGATTATCAATCACTGGCAAAAGGTCTTTAGCCAGGTTTTCACATCCATAGACATAAAGATCTGCTTTTTCTTTCTCCACGCGTCTTTTATAATTGGTGAACTCCGCCTGAAGCCGAAGCAGTCTATCGTTTACTACTTCTTTTTCTTTTAAAGCCTCTTTAGTCGGATCCTGCTCCCCCTCTTCTGGTATTAAGTTTTCCTCCTCTTCATTCTGCTCTTCCTCCGCTGTTTCTGCTTCTCTTTTTTTCAATTTTCCCACTAGCTCTTCCTCTTTTTCTTTCCTTTTTTCTTTCCTTTTTTCTTTGTTCAATCCATCGCACCTGCCTTTAGTTTTCATAATTGTACATAAGGAGAGTGCAAAGACAAAGCTTCGCACTTGATAATATCATTATTATTGTTCTTTTAATATTTGATTCATCATTTTACTGACCTGTGACAGCACTGACATGACACGATCATAATCCATACGGGTTGGGCCAATGATGCTTAACTGGCCGACGGTTTGTTGGTCAAGGCTGTAAGTGGTGGTAACAATACTGCATTCTTTTGCTTCCTGAATCTTATTTTCAGTTCCAATAGAAACATTCAAGTAGTCAGAGTCCTGACGAGAGATTAATTCACTAATAGTTTTTCGCTCTTCCAGCAGGTTTAAAAATGATCGAGCCTTTGCAAGGTCATTGAACTCCGGAAAGTTAAAGATATTGGTTGTTCCACTTAAATATAATGTCACATCACTAACCTGCTCAAGGGCCTTAAACATCTCTGGTAACAGTGCATATACAGTGTTATGAAATTTAGCCAACTCTTTCTTTAAGTTATCAGCCATTCGCACTTCAATTTCTTCCAGCGTTGAACCTGCGAATTCCTCATTCAGGAAATTGGAAATTTTTTCAAGCTCCTCATGCTTCATATCTGCTGGGATCTTGAAAATCGGGTTCTGTATGAGTCCTGTGTTTGTAATGAAAATGGCCAGCATTGTTTCATCACTCAACCGCGCCAGTTGAATCTGTTTAAGACGGCTTTTCTTTACTTGGGGCGCCAAAACGATCGAAGTGTATTGGGTGAATTCCGACAATACTCTGGAAGTATATTCGAGTAACTGTTCCAACTCACCATATTTTTTGAGTATATCGCTTCTTATTCGCACCCTATTTTTGTTCGCTGTTTGCTTAATTTCCATCAGCTTATCAACATAAAGCCGATATCCTTTATCAGAAGGAATGCGCCCTGCCGAGGTGTGCGGTTGCTGAATAAAACCCATCTCTTCAAGATCAGACATCTCATTTCGAATCGTTGCCGGACTGACGCCCAATTCGTATTTTTTGGACAGACTTCGGGAGCCTACGGGTTCAGCCGACTCAATATAATCTCTGATAATTGCTTCCAGTATTCTTAGTTTTCTTTCGGTTAAGGCCATTTATATCACCTTCGCTGTTAGCACTCTCAAACAGTGAGTGCTAATTCTTGATATAAAAATACCATTTCGGCCTACTTTTGTCAACCCTCACTTCTTGTTTTTTTATTACAGCCGCTGCTGTTTATGCAAAACAGACCAGCACCTGATTCGCCAGATCAAAACCTTTTTCTGTCAATTTGATCCGCTCTCCATCTCTCCACACTAGCTTTTGTTGAATAAGTTCCTGAATTTCTTTTTCAAACAAATGGAGACACGATTGATTATGTTTTTTTTTAAATTCTTTCAGCGATATTCCTTCTCTCAGTCTCAATCCCAGAAACATGGTTTCTTTTACCCAATCATCGTCACTCACTCGCTCTCTGGTGAACACCGGATAAATCTTCTGCTTCAGCATGGATTCATAGTCTTTAGCCTTATCAACGTTTTCATACCTAATACCATTCAGATAACCGTGAGCCGCTATCCCCAGCGCCAAGTATTCTTCATTTTTCCAGTAGGTGAGATTGTGTCGACACTGGTAACCTGGCTTCGAATAATTTGATATCTCATAATGCACATAACCTTTCTCTTGCAAAATTTCGATGGTTTTTCGAAACATAAGCCATTCTAAATCTTCACCCAAGGGATCAATGAACCCAGACTTCATCATTTCAAAAATCCTGGTGCCTTCTTCATAAGTCAAACCATAACACGACAAATGCGGCAGCTCCATTGATGTCACATACTGAATGGTCTCGAGCCAGTCTTCCATCTCCTGACCTGGAATGCCGAAAATAATATCCGCATTGATATCCCAAAACCCTTCCTGCCGCGCCTTAGTTACCTGCTGGTAAAAAGCTTCCGCATTATGTTTTCTTCCCAGGATATTTAACAATGGATCCTGAATTGCCTGTAATCCAAAGCTTATTCGATTAATACCACTTTCCCTGTACGCATGAAGTTTACGTTGATTCATCTGTCCCGGGTTGGCTTCCACCGACACTTCTGCTTCCGGCATAAGATTAAATGCATTTCTTATCACTTTCATCAACCACATCATTTCTTGACCAGGAATTAAAGATGGAGTGCCTCCCCCAAAAAAAATTGTTTTAATGGGACGATTTTTCATCAGATTCCGATACATACCTATTTCTTTCTCAAGCAGTAGAAGGTATTGTTTTATTTCCGTTTCGTTTCCTACACAAGATACAAAGTCACAGTAATGACATTTGGAGGCACAATAAGGAATGTGGATGTAAAGACTTATTGGTGAATATTGTTTCATAAAAAACCTCCAAACAATCAGGAATCAAGTTTCAACACGGACATAAAAGCCTTCTGAGGCACCTCTACACTACCAACCTGACGCATGCGTTTCTTCCCTTCTTTTTGCTTTTCCAGGAGCTTACGTTTACGACTGATGTCACCACCATAGCATTTCGCCGTAACATCCTTGCGCAATGCTCTGATGGTTTCTCTTGATATAATCTTTTGTCCGATCGCTGCCTGAAGGGGTATGGCAAATTGATGCCTTGGTATTTCATCCTTTAGTTTTTCACACATCTGCTTCCCGCGCTCATAGGCTTTGCTTTCATGAACAATAAAGGACAGAGCATCCACCTGCTCACCGTTAATAAGGATATCTAGTTTAACAAGTTTTGATTCACGATAACCCATCATTTCATAGTCCAAGGATCCGTATCCGCGTGTCTTTGATTTTAACGCATCAAAAAAATCAAATATCACCTCGTTAAGCGGCAGTTCATACTGTAAGGTTACGCGATTCTTATCCAGATAGTCCATGCTGATCATTGCTCCCCGGCGTTCCTGACATAGTTCCATAACTGACCCTACATAGTCGTTCTGAACCATAACAGATGCCCTAACGATTGGTTCTTCTATTTTGGATATTTCCTGTGGCTTTGGCATATTGGCCGGGTTTTGGATCGAAACCATCTCACCGTCCGTCTTATATATCTGGTAGATAACGCTGGGTGCTGTTGTCACAAGATCCAGATCAAATTCTCGCTCCAAACGCTCCTGCATAATTTCCATGTGAAGCAATCCTAAAAATCCGCATCGAAAACCAAAGCCGAGAGCTGCCGAGGTTTCATGTTCAAAAACAAGCGCTGCATCGTTTACCTGCAACTTTTCCAATGCATCTTTTACATCCTCAAATTTTTCTCCTTCAGCAGGATATACACCGCAGTATACCATTGGCACAACTTTGCGATATCCTGGAAAGGGTTTTTCCGTTGGCCTTTTAGCATCTGTGATCGTATCCCCCACCCGACAATTTCGCACATCTTTTATGCTGGCAGCCACATATCCAACATCACCCGCCTTCAGTGATTCCTGTTCGATGGGCCCTGGCGAAAACAAGCCCACCTCCGTCACTTCGAATTCTTTTTTGCCTGCCATCATTTTAATGTGCATTCCTTTTTTTAGTTCGCCGTCCATCATTCGAATATATCCAATAACACCACGGTAATTATCGTATATGGAATCAAAAATCAACGCTTTTGCAGGTGCCGCTTCATCACCTTTTGGTGCCGGTATTCGTTGTACAACCGCTTCCAGAACGTCACCAATATTAATTCCTTCTTTTGCAGAGATAAGCGGGATTCCTTCTGTATCCAGACCAATGACATCTTCAATTTCTTTTTTAACTTCTTCCACCCTGGCACTGGGAAGATCAATTTTGTTGATCACCGGGATTATTTCAAGGTCCTGTTCCAGCGCCAAATAAACATTCGCCAGTGTTTGAGCTTCAATTCCCTGCGCTGCATCAACAATTAGGACAGCACCTTCACAAGCCGCCAGACTTCTGGAAACCTCATAGGTAAAATCAACATGACCCGGTGTATCTATGAGGTTTAAACGATATTCCTCTCCATCCTTCGCTTTATAGTTTAAACGAATCGTTTGAAGTTTGATGGTGATTCCCCGCTCTCGCTCCAGGTCCATGTTATCTAGCAGCTGTTCTTTCATGTCACGATGACTGACTAAACCTGTATGTTCTATGAGCCGATCGGCCAAGGTTGATTTTCCGTGGTCAATATGTGCAATAATACTAAAATTCCTGGTTTTTGTTTGACGATTTGCGGACAAGGAAATTCCTCCTTCAACGATATCAATCAGAGTAACTAAATAATTATATCATACACTTACAATTTCTTTCAATAAAAGTAATGCCCTTAGAATTCAAAGTCGTGAAATAGATATTGATTTTTTTTCAATCTTTTGGTAGTATTAGAATGTTAATGCTCGTATAAGGGGGTGAATTGATTGGCCAATATAAAATCAGCAATGAAGAGAGTACGCGTCATTCGTAAAAAAACAGCACGAAATAAAATGATTAAATCCCAGCTCAAAACCGCTATTAAGCGCTTTGAAGAGGCGATTAACAGCGAACAGTTTGACCTTGCAAAAGAGAAATTGCAACTTATTGATAAAAAACTTAAGCAGGCTGCTTCCAAAAATGTTATTCACAAAAACAAAGCATCCAGAAAGCTTTCTCGATTGACAAAAAAACTTCAACGCACTGTTTCTTAAGCAGCAAAGGTTCAAATCTGATAGTTGCTGATAAAGACTGATGAGGGGAATAATGATTTCCAAATCCATCAGTCTTTTTTTCTTAATTCTCAATTCTTAATTACAATAGAAGCGCAGCGGCTTTGCCCTGCCTAATGCTTGCATATTTCCACCATCATTAATTCCATACTGGCAACTGCATCCATTTTGCCGCTTTTTAATCGCCGATCAAGCTGATTAAAACGATTCAACAATTCTATCAGCTTTCTTTCCTCAAAATTCTTGCTGTATTTTAGACTTTTTTGAACAGCGAAGGGATGCTGTTTAAGCTTCGTAGCCATTTTTGCCGCTGTATAGCCATGTTGATCCAGTTCTTTCACGCGGAGCATGGTTTTAAACTGATTTCTAAGAAAAGCAATGATTTTCATCACCGGTTCACCATCTGCCATCAACTGTCGAAACCTCACCTGTGTTTCGGCCGTTTTTTTCTGACTTAGGCTGTCTATCAATTGAAATACATCGTTCTGAAATGTGTAGATTGAGCTTTCTTTTACCTCTTCCTCTGTTACTTCCTTCTTTGTTCCCATGTATGCAGCCATTTTTTCAATTTCACTACTGATGTCATACAGAGACTGTGAAGGATTACGGCTTAAATAATCAATGTTATCAACCAGCGCATTCAAGGCTTTTGCAGAAATGGTCTTTCCTCTTTTACCACATTCAGATGACATCCACTTTTTCAATTCACTTTCTTTTAACCGCTGAAACTCAACGGAACAACTTGTCTTTTTTAGCAGTTTCGTAATACCTTTTCGGCCATCCGGCTTTGTTTCACAATAAACCGCTAAACATGTACTGTCCGGCGGCGAATTCAGATATGCCTTGAGCTTCCCTTCGTCTCTACTGTCCAGAGCTGCACCTTTCGATTCCAGGAACCATGGATTTTTTAAAACAACCAGCTTTTTCTCAGACATTACCGGCAGTGTTTCACAGCTCTCCAATAACATATCCACCGAAAAAGCCTTTCCTTCAAATCTTGCCAAGTTGAAATCTTCCATGGCACCAGGGGCTATTTTAAGCTTCAGCAACTCAATAAAACGTCGCATCAGGAATGTTTCCTCACCAGTTATAAAGTAGGTCTGTTCGATTTTCTCTACCGGTATGTTCTGCAACTTAATCAATTCCTGCATAAACAGTTACTCCTTCTTAGTACGATTTTAGCACTTCAAAACCCAAAACATTTTCAAAATGCTCCAAGGCCATTCGATGTGCATCACCATTAAAGCTGGCAACCGCCCTCTCATCAATAATGGCCTTAAAGCCACGATGATACGCATCCACAGCCGTGTGCAGCACACAAATATCTGTACAAACGCCTGCCAATTCAAGCATTTCAATTCCTTCCTGCCTCAAAATCAGTTCCAGAGGCGTCCCACAAAATGCAGAGTATCTTCTTTTATCCAGTTGATAGATTCGGTCAGGATGTTTCTTTTCCAGTTCATTGATCAATTCATGAATGCTTCCATAAAGCTTTCTACCTTCAGATCCTTCCAGATTATGCGGCGGAAAAAGCTTATGTTCAGGATGATGTAAGTCTTTCTCATCATGGAGATCATTGATGACAAAAATGAAATCACCACATTTTGAAGCCAATTGAATCTTTTCAGCAATGGCCTTTTCAATAGCCTGCCCTGGTTCTCCTACCGTCAACTTTCCGTCCTCCGCCACAAAATCATAGGTATAATCCACTAAGATAAACGCTTTTCGCAGATCCTTTCGATCATTTTTTTTCATTAACAACGCCTCCTATCCATTTTCGTAAACCTTCCTGTCTATATAATGCTTTTCATTTTTGATTTTTACTGCCAGAAGCAGTAGTCCTGCCATCATCAAGTAGTATAGGACGACTGTTTTAAATGTCATGACTTCGATACTTACAGCCGCATAATTCCATTCAGCCAGAAAACTCATCAACCGTATCATATAAATTAAAATGCCATTCACAACATGCATCAATAATCCTGCAACCAATGGAATCCAGTTTAAGGACCAGGCTGCCAGTGTCATCATCATCAACATCCCCAGCAGCGGAACGATCAGTACGTTTGATAGTGGAGAAATGATAGAGAATTCTTTAAAATGATAGGCCACAATTGGCCAGGTGCCGATTTGAACGATCAAGGTAATTATGAGCAGCTTCAACATTGACATTTTTATTGCTTTGTTATTCTCAACAAAAGACATGCCCCATATAATGGATGCAGTAGCAAGAAAACTAAGTTGAAAGGATATGGTTCCAATCATGGAAGGATCGATTGCTACAAAAATCATCGCTGCCAGCATCAATGCATTTCCAGGATCATAATGCCGTTGGAGATAAAAAGAAGACAGCATGATCGTGATCATGAATCCAGCTCTTAATATGGATATTGGAAACCCGGCCATCAATGCATAAAACCATACCAGTGCTATCGTAATCAGTTTTGCTTTCCAAAGGCCTGCACCCAAAGCTTTAGAGACTTCGTGAGCTGCCATCGCAATAATACCCGTATGAAGACCCGAAACAGCAATGATATGAGCTGTACCAGTTCTGGCAAAAACCCTCCGAACATCCGAGGATAAGTACCCTTGGTTACCCAGCATAATACTTTTCAGCACCATGCTTTCAGGCGGATCTAAGTATTGCTGAACGAAAGACTGCATCGAATATTTGGCTTTATCTGCCATTTGCATCAGATAGAATCGATTAACAGATACATGCTGAATATCTTTTGATTCCACTTTTAGAATGCCTTGGAATCCACGTTCTTTCAAATGCTGATAATAATTGTTTTCCACATTGTTCAGCAAGCTTTCCTTTAAAGAAAATTGATTGATGATGATACGATCTCCGGGCTTATGTGTCGCATATGAAGCATGATCGCTTCCGGCTTCGACCATAACCCGGCCTCCCATTGCACTGGTTCGTGGGCTCGTTCTTAAACGAAGTCCGGTAATTTCAACGCTGTAGCTGACATGCCCAAACCGGTTGTGATGAATATCCGTCATTCTTCCTTCAATGTGGGAAATCTGGTGCCTTTGGATGTTGCCACATTCCAGGTAATGGATTAAGGTTACCTGGTTTTGATGCCTGCTTCCCAGGTGCATGCCGGCAACAAGAAAGATAAGCAACAACCATATTGCATACCGTTTTCGATTTTTCATAAACAAATAACCTGCTGTCAAACAGCATCCTAACAGCCATAGGTTGGACATAGAAAATCTTGCATTGAATGCAACTGCAACGCCCACCAAAAAAAATATCCCTACCGCTATCATGGGTCTTTTCATTTTTGCCTCACCTCTGCTGTCTTTGTTTTCAACCCATGCCAATCGTTTCAACCTTTGGGCGTTTTCTTCGTGTTTCTGTTGAGTAAAACGGCGCTGGCCAGAACCGTCATTGGAACCGTAAGCACAAGACCGACACTCCCGGACAATGCTCGTACCACTTCTGTTGCAATAATATCCAGATTAAGAATCTCTATCATCGTTGCGTCATAAGCCATGAACAAAAGCAACAGAGGCAAAGCCGCTCCGGTATATGCCAGTATTAACGTATTGGACATCGTTCCCATAATATCCTGCCCCACGTTCATCCCGGATTTCATCAGCTCCCCTACGGATATACTCGGATGAACCCGTCTAACCTCTTCCATCGCTGATGCTACGGATATACCTACATCCATCACTGCACCCAGAGCACCCATAATGATACCGGCAAAAAGCAGATCACGAAAGTCAAAGCTGACTGACTGTGGAATATACATAAGCATGGTGGCTTCTTCGCTGGAAAGTCCTGTCAGTTTCACTTGTGAGCCAGCCCAAAACATAACAATGCCAGCCGCTATCAATCCCCCAAATATTCCAATTATTGCCGAGAAGCTCTTGCTGTTAACACCATTAATGATAAAAATAGTTACCAACGTGATCACAAAAGAACTAAAGAGTGATAGCAATATCGGAGAATAACCCTTTAACATACCTGGCAGCAACACCTGAACAATCATGAAAAAAGTAATGCTCAGCGTCAATAAGGTTTTCAGCCCTTTCCAGCGCCCTACCAGCAATAGCAGCATGGCAAAAACCACCGTTAACTTAAAGATGGAACGATCACGAACATATTCCGTAATATGTAATCCATAGTCGCCATTTTCGGAAACTTCTTTCATCAATAAAACCCGATCTCCCGGTTCAACAGGAATATCATAAACCGGGTGATCACTCAGGTGATTTTCAACCACTTCAATGGTTCCTTCCAATGATCCGCTGTAAATCTCCAGTGTCACTTCTTGCACGACAAAAACATCATCCAGACCAGATTCTTCCACCTCCAAAACCAGTCCTCGCATTGTTTCCATTGCTTCTTCAGCGCTATTTTCAATTAAATCCTGAGCCGCAACAAAACTCTGGAATATTAAAATAATACTGATCGCAGTGATCATTAGCGGTTTTTTCATCTTTCCTTCCCACGCTCCCATTAACAGATCAGGATTTTTTGGTGCGATAATCTCGGCTTTTGAGTCGATTTAACTCATCATGCACCGGTTGAAAAAAAGGTATCATTCTTCGAGCTTTATATAGATGCCAACGCGCCTTTTCTTTCATCTCCAGTTCCATATAAATCATCCCCAATTGGTAATGAAGGTATCCATTTTCAGATCCTTTCTCAGCCACCTGCTTGGCATATTTAAGTGCTTCTTCCGGTTCATGCAGATGATAAAAGCATATTTGCGAAATATTCATTAATGTATAGTGATCCTCAGGGAAAGTTTTCAAGGCTTTTAGATAGTAATCTTTTGCTCGCTTGTACCGATTTTTTTCAAAATAACAGGCTGCCATTCCAAAGTAAATATCTGCTCGATAATCTTCCGGAAATTCTTCCGAATCACTATGCAGCGCTTTACGATAACATTGTAATGCCGTTTCCACGTCTTCCGTTTCATAGAACAGATCTGCCAAAAGCTTCCAGTAGAATGAGTTCGTCATATCTCTTTCTAATGCCTTTTTCAACACTGCAGCCGCCAAGTCGAAATCCCCCGCATTGCTTAGCGCCATAATGTAGTTGTGCATCAGATATTGATTGCCCGGGTGTTTTTTTAGTGAAATTTTCAATACGTCGATCGCCTTTTCCGACATACCATTTAATAAATATAAGTTGCTCATGTTTAAAGCTGGTAGCGGCAGATCTGGCACAATCTTTTTCTGAATTCGGAGACATTTTTCAGCGCGCTGAAATTTACCTTCCTGATCATATTGATAAGAAAGCTCTTCGAAAATAGTAAAGCGGTTATATTTCTTTAAGAACGATGGTCTTTGTTGCAATAATAACAACAGTCCGTAATACGCATTATCAAGCTGATTTTCTTTCATTAACCGCTTAATTTCCTCGTAGAAAACTCGATACGTTTCCGGGTCCTGCTTTCCACTTTGAAAGCAGTATTTTTTCTGCCAGTTTTTCTCCAGTACTTCATAAGGATATGCTTTCTTCGGATAAAAAACGTTTTCATTGATCCGATCGGTACCGACAATTTTATAAATATCGCACAAGCTGTTCCTGACGCCAGTTTTCGAATCCAACTCCAACTTAAGCCAGTATCCAGGAACTCCCCGGTACGTATTTTTCGATTCTATTAAGCGAATATTTCTCAAGCAATTTTTTTTACCGAGGTTCGCATTATAATCAGCCCACTCTCGGTTAACCTCTTCTTTTCTCTTGATTTTCAATAGTTGCTGAACCAATCCGATACGCTCGGTGCTGTTAGATGAAAATAGATACAAAATCATTATGTTCCCCTTTCTTATTGAATCAGCCACGCTGATTTTTCTTTCTCTACTGTTTCAAAATATAACAGGATTCCTTCTTCCATATTCACCTTGGAAATTTGATCATATGAACCCTCGAGGCTTGTTACCTTCTGAGTCGTATCAAGGTCCATTCTCACCATACCAATTTTATCACTTTCGTCAACAAAGTAATATAGCTGATGGTCAACCAGAAAGAAAAGTGGGATCCTTTGGGATATATTAACCAAAGCAACAGAACCCGTCAAGTTATCCTGAATGAATAATTCGTATTTGCCCTGTTTTTTTGTTCGAAGAATCAAGTAATGATCTCCGTGAAAATAAACATCTTCCCTTAAACTGTTCGATGGATCCCATGATTGAAGGTTGTGCGTTCTTTCCACCTGTTGGTGTAAATGAAGAATGTGCAGCATTGCAGCGTTGTTTTCATCATTACTGATATACAAAGCATGATGTCCGTCTGCTGCCATAAGTGGGCCTTCAAGCACTTTAAAATTAGGATTCGTTTGTCCCAACAGATTCATTTGACGTCTTTCTCTAAAGTATATTCCTATTTGCAGTGTTTCCTCGAAGCGAAATAATATGATCTGATCATCTTTTCCCCATGAAGCATGTGTGCCTGGAATATGGTGTACCAGTTCACGACCGGAATCCGCTCCATAAAGCTGAAATCCGGCAGATCGGGTATCCGTTCTCTCTATCTCAAGCAACAGATATCCTCCTTCCGGCGACACGTGAATTCGCTTTGTCAAACCTTCTTTTCGTACATCCTGGTCTGTGATCGACATCTTGTTTTTCTGTCTGTTTATGGCATGATAACTGATCAAAGAAGCTTCATCAACATCAAAATAGAGGACCCTGTTCCGTTTAGCGTTTAGTTTATAGTCCGGTGCAGTCATCTGGTTTTCCAGCAACTTAACGGTCGAATAAAAGGATTCACCCCAGTGATGGATAAAATGATACTTCCTCTCTTCATCCATGGACACGACAAAAAAACCATCGGATCCAATCTCAAATTGGATGATTTGGTGTTTAACTTCCTCATAGTATCGAGCAATGGCTTGGATGGGAAGGGGTTTTAACTGTTCCTCCGCGGAATCAATTTCATATCCTTTTGTCATTTGATCGTTAATGATCAGCGGTTTCGTTGGAACAAACCCTTCGTAAATCTCCCATTGCTGATTCGTCCACTTAATTTCCCATCCGGTTTCCAAAGCTTTCAAGGAAGGACTTGACTCCAAAGGCAGAAACCAGGGGTCGTCCCATGGCATAGAAATATCAACCTCTTGTTCTTCTATAACCGTTTCATCGTTGCATCCTGCCAACAAAAAAATCAATAGGGTTACGGATAAAACTATGGTAAAATAGTCACGTTGCCTCATTATGAATCACTCTTTCTTTAGTCGCTTTGTAAATGTAAACGTAAACGGACGTAAACTTATAGGAGCTGCATCTGAATGAATCCATGCCGAAAATTGATCATAATCATAATAGCCACCTCGCTGTTATTGGCAGGTTGCCTTCATTCGTCGGACGATTCCCACTTAAGTGTCCATATGATCGATATTGGTCAGGGAGATAGTTTTTTGATCAAAACGCCTGAAGGCATCACCATGTTAATTGATGGCGGCCTCCCTCAAGAAAGCGATCAGTTAATCGCTTATTTGAAGCGTCATCATGTAAATCAAATTGATTATATGATTGCAACTCATCCGCATGCCGATCACATCGGTGGATTGATACCGGTAATGAAAGAACTCCCGGTGCACCACGTGATCATGCCAGCAGCAGCACATACCAGCCTGCTATATGAATCCTTCCTGGAAACAGTGCTGGAAAGTCAGGCTGATATTCAAGTCGTTCAAGCATCCTCTCAACATTCCATCGAGAGAGATGTCTCCTTCGAAATTTTATACACAGGTATTTATTATGGCTCAAACCTCAACGACTGGTCTGTCGTCCTAAGGCTAATTCATGATGAGATGTCCTTTTTATTTACCGGGGATTTAGAATCCGGCGCAGAAATGGATCTGCTGAACTACTTTTCGCCGGAGCAACTTTCTTCCGAAGTTTTAAAAGTTGGGCATCATGGCAGCAGCACGTCAACCACTCAGCCATTTCTAAATGCCGTCCAACCAAAGATTGCCTTAATATCCTGCTCCATCGACAATCCCTATGGCCATCCCAGCGACCAGGTTATCCATCGTCTAGAAGCTGCAGGCGTTTGGATCTATCGTAGTGACCTGAAGGGTTCCGTCATTTTATACAGTGACGGAGAGAAAATATGGTCTCATCAGGCGCCTGTGAACCTATCACCAGTTTCTTCGGCGGATATTTTTACGAAGCGTCTCAGCCTTCGAATTGATCATTTCCGCTGTTTCTCCGTTTATGCCGTGCCCTTCCAAAAACAAGCAGTCCAAATGGTTCCAGCACCGCTCACGAATGCTATCCTTCATTTCATTCTCATTCATCAGCGTTTCCACTAGCTTCATTACTGATTCTTCCTGCTGAAAACTCGTTGGCATTGGAACCGGAATCGATTTCAATGGTGTCGCGTATAGCTCCAAATCCTCCCCTTTTGTTTTACCATAGAAAGATAAATAAGCATAGCATAAGGATGAGTTGAGCCAACCCAGTAAATAGAGAGGGGAAAACCATGCCTCCGGCTTCATTTGAATGTAATAAACATCAGCGCTGGCGTACCAGGCCTCCGGCACCCAGGCAAAAATATTATATGCCCCCCGCTGAGGGACCACTATTTTAGGCTTTTCAAATAACGATGCCCTTCTGGGCCAATGCAACGCGTACCATTTTCGGATATCCATCTGAACTTCTCGTCTTTTTTGAAGAACCGGACGGAATTTTTCCAAATGTTCGCGAATCCTTGGATAGTCTCGAATATCCGGCATATTTTGATCTGTGACATATAAGATCCATTGATCTTCTCTCTTGCGTGCATGAAATGGCAAAATATCACTGTTTTTGTGAAATGGCTTCAAAAATGTTTTTTCTTCTTCTGAAAAACGCAGCGCATCTATTTCTTCAATTGTCAGAACAAAAATACCCCGGTTTTCTTTCCAATCCGAATGGACCTTCCGATGTTTTTCCGTTACTTTGTCTGCTCCGCTGACCAGTCCCTGATTAACTGTGCATACATCCTTTAACTGATAAGTCGATTGGGTGATTAATTTTTCTAAGGCAGGTTTTGTTATAGTCGGCTGCTTTAACAATAGTTGTCCTCTTTCATCAAATATAGCTGATGATGATTCGTACGTGGTGGTCCTGACGCCAGAAATTTTTCTGTGAATACCTTCACGTTTTAGAGCATCAAACAACTCCTTCGTTTTACCTTCATATGCATCCACAAAAAGTAATGTTACCGGCTTTGTCAGATCATTATCTTTTTTTGTCAAGCTGTAAATCAGGTTATGCTGCCCTTTTGCCTGTTGGAATACCTTCTTATTTCCGAGTTGAATAATCCAATGAAATTGTAAGTGATTGGCCAGATATTTTCTCAGTTTCTTTCCACCGTCCGCCGTCGCAAAGTAAGCAGTGGTGATATAGCATAACCTTCCTTTGTCCTTTAACAATTCACTGCCTCGATAAAGGAAAAAGTAAAAATAATCCATGCTGCGTTCATAGTACTGCTTGCCAAAATCCGTGTCCTTGATTGTTTTAAAAATAGTTTGATTTCCTTTTTCTCCAATATAAGGAGGATTACCAATGACAAGGTCATATTTCCCGTCTTGAGGTGGATGCCACAAGAGACTGTCTTCACAGCATATGGGGACTTCTATACTTTCCTGAATTGCAGATGGCATTTCATGCCGAAGCAGAATTTCCGCCAATACAGCCGCCTCCACTTCCTGATCGACACCCGTCAGTTGGTTCTGAAGAATATGGCCAATCCATTCGTTATCATCAAATCTCCATTCCAGTTCTATGGCCATTGCAGTCTGAAGGGCAAATAACTGTTTTAAGCTTTCTCTCAGAAACATGCCTCCCCCACAGGAAATATCAATAATCCGTATGCTTTTTAGGTATTTAAGCCGATCAGCAACGGTATGCCCTGCTTCTGAATGGGCTAAGAGGTCTCTTAAAGATTGACGCACCATAAAAGCTGCCATTTCTTTTCCAGTATAGAAACTTCCGGTCTGACCTTTATAGCTTCCTTTAAGTACTTTCTGGTAAAGGTTCTCCAGTTCATGCGTTTCCGGAATAACGAAACTGCCAAAAACTTCATTTACGCTGTTTGAGTATTTCTGATCCAACAAATCAAATATATCCTTTAGAAATCCACATTTTTTTTGCTTTAATAACGTCAATTTGTTAGCCGTTTTAACCTTATCCGACACCCCTTCAAGAAAACGTGTCAAAACCCACAACAATATCTGATGGGGTTCTATTGCATGTTTTTTATGTATTTTCCGCACTTCCTGGCTGCATATGTTGATCCAACCTGTTGAGTTTATCATCGATTTTCTCCCTGATCCATATTCATAGCTGCCGGTTTATTATAACATATCCAAGGATTCAAGTCCTATACTGCTCAGGTGTAAATTAACATCTAAAATGGGTATAAATGAGGAATGTGGGACAAGGTGAAATAGCTCCATTTTACCGAAAAGGAAGTAAGAGGTGATCTTATGTCCAAAATTTCTTCTGAATGTAAATCACAAAAATAATAATCAGCAGTGGTTGCTTTTTGAATTAAATCGTCTCTTCAAAAAAATCACGCAAAGCCAAACCGGAGTGTTTTTGTTGAAAAATGGAACAGACGCTTTAACACAATACCAGCGGTCATATTTTGTTAAAAAATCATAGATCCGGTTCTCCCAAAGCATTGAATCATCTGACAAAATAATCTCTGAGCTGTTGACATGGCTCTCCGAAGGCGGTATACTGATAAAGTGATTCTGCTCTCAAAACGCGGTAGTGCTGGAATCGGCAGACAGGCAGGTTTGAGGGATCTGTGTCTTAATGGCGTGTGGGTTCAAGTCCCACCTACCGCACCAAGCTGACTGCATCGGATCGACCGATCTTAAAAAAACCGAAGGGCCTGCGCCCTCCGGTTTTTTTTATTGTTTCTATTCTTCTTCAGCCGGCGTTACAATGTAGGTTGTTTCAATGCCTCTAAAAATACTATAAACGTTGGGACGCAAGTCTCCTCTTAATGTTTCGCGGTGCAATATCGCATGATCCTTAAAAAACAAGCTAACGTATGGCATTTCTTCGACAAAAAATTCCTGAAACCTTAACCACTCCTGTTTTTTCTGATTTTGATTCGATGCCGCAAAAATATTTTCAAGAATTTCATCCATTACATCATTTTGATATCCAATAAAGTTTCCATCATTTATTTGAGTTGAATGAAATGCAAAGGACAGATCCGGTAACACAGAAAGATGCCATCCCGTCAAAATCATATCAAACCTTCCTTCATCTGTTCTTTCCTGAAGCTGCTCCCAGGGGACGGTTTCGATTTCTGTTTCCAGCCCCGCAGCAGTCAGGAATTCAGCAATGACCTGCGCCGTAGCCACTCGCAGCTGATTGTCTTCATTGGTTAGCAAGGTAAAAACAGTACCTTCCGGTATTTCCATCTCCCCAATCATGCTTGCAGCCTGATTAGCATCATAGGAATACTTAATATCATCCATCTGATTCAGCCATGATTCCGGAAAAACCGGTGTATCGATAATCTTCCCATGATTAAAGTATAGCTTTTGAAGAATTTGTTCTCTGTCTATGGCGTAGGCGATCGCCTTACGTAGCTCTTTTTGACTCAGCCATTCATGGTCGAAGTTAAATCCAATGAATTCATAGCGGTTCGACAAAAATGATTTACCGGTTATTTCATCACGATCTGTATGCTTGGTCCAATCAATGGACAGCGGTTCCACCAAATCAATCTCACCGCTTTCAAACATAGACATCGCTGCTTCCCGATCCGGTACCACCGAAACAAATATTTCTTTAATATAGGACGTCTCCCCCCAATATGCATCGAAATAATTAAGCTGAAATGATCTTGTCTTATCATATTCAACAACATGATATGGTCCGGTTCCAATGATGGGAAAATCTTCAGAATTCAACAGTCCCCGGCCAGACTCGGCAAAAACGTGATGCGGTAGAACTGGAAACACCATCGCTTCCAATCCACTGCTAAAAGGTCTGTTAAAACTTATTCGCACTTGATGGTCATCGACTTTTCGTACATCAGAGATCTGATTAATGATATTGGCATGAACAAAAGGATATTCCAATTGATTTAATTGATCTTTCATCGAGTTGATCGTAAAGATTACATCTTCGGGAACAAAGGGTTCTCCATCGTGCCATGTCGCATCTTGCCGCAATGTAAACAAAATACTATGACCACGTTCATCCCACTCCCATTCCTTCGCTAACAAAGGCATCATTTCCAGCTGATCGTCAAAGGTGACCAGGCTTTCATAAACTAGATGGTACATCTGTGTTAAACTTTGGTTGCCATTAAAAAGTGGATTCAAGTTATCTGGTCTTATAACGGCAAAGTGTAAAGGTCCGCTGTCTTCCGGATTGATTTCTATTTCTGCTGCATGATCTGTGTCTGTCTCATCCTGTTCTGTAGATGTATCCTGACAACCAAAAAATAACAGGCTTGTTATCATCAATAGACATAATGCAATGAACCATTTCTTTCGAATCTTCAAATACAAAACCTCCCAATTCATACTATTTAGAATTTAAAAAACTTTCTACCTTCTGTTTCAGTTTTTCCAGAGTTTCTTCATTTTTAATAATAATATCCGCCTTTTCTTTATTCGCTTTTTGTCCTGGCTGAGCCTTGATTCTTGCTAATGCATCTTCATAAGAAATAGCATCTCTGTCAAGAATGCGCCTGACTCGAACTTCTTCGTCTGCATCCACATACCAGACCTGATCCACCTTTTGATGGAGTCCCGTTTCAAACAACAATGCTGCATCAATAACCAGAACCATGGGACTCGGGTCATTCAAAAATCGAATCATGGCTCTTTCGATTCTTTCTATGATGTAGGGATGGACTATTTGATTCAAATCCCGCCTTTTTTGCTCGTCTCCAAAAACAATTTTTCCAAGTGCCCTTCGGTCAAGGCTTCCTTCTTCCTTGATAATGGAGTCTCCAAATCTTTTAATGAGTTCCTTCAGTGCAGGCTGATCCTTTTCCACTACCTCTCTCGCCACTTCATCTGCATCTACAATGCAAGCACCTTTATTTTTTAGTATCTTTGAAACCGTGCTTTTTCCAGAGCCTATAGGACCGGTCAATCCAATAATTTTTTTCATTAATAAATACACTCCTATTTAGCATCATACCAATTATTTGCCACCGATAAATCTACTTTTAACGGCACATCCAAAGCCACGGTTTTCTCCATTTCATTTTTTAGTATATCAGCAACATCATCAACTTCACGCTCCGGTGCTTCTACAATTAATTCATCATGCACCTGTAAAATGATCTTCGCCTGATAACCTCCTTCTTTTAACTTCTGGTGTACCTTTACCATAGCAATTTTTATAATATCTGCTGCCGTTCCCTGAATAGGGGTGTTCATCGCAAGTCGCTCACCAAAAGACCGCTGATTAAAATTCCTGGAATGAATTTCCGGGATGAAGCGAATCCGATTCATCAACGTTCGAACAGCTCCCTTGTCCTTGCCTACACGAATCATTTCTTCAATATAGTGTTTCACTCCAGGATATTGTTCAAAATATTCATCAATGTATTGCTGAGCTTCTTTACGACTTATGTTCAAATTAGTCGCAAGTCCGTAGTCACTTATTCCGTAGATGATCCCGAAATTAACAGCCTTCGCTTTACCGCGCATCGAAGCAGTCACTTCTTCAATAGTAGTTTTAAAAATCTGAGATGCTGTTCTTGTATGAATATCCGCTTCTTCCCAAAATGCTTTCATCATTTCTTTATCTTTGGCTAAATGGGCCATGATGCGCAGTTCAATCTGCGAATAATCCGCATCGATAAACCGGTAGCCCTCCCTGGCCACAAATATTTTACGTAATCGGCGGCCCAGTTCCGTCTTTACAGGGATGTTCTGGAGATTAGGCTCCGAGCTTGAAATGCGTCCAGTGGCCGTAACGGCCTGATGAAAAGTGGAATAAATCCGTTTCTTCTCAGGATTTAAAATGGCACCGAGGCCATCAATATACGTATTTTTAATCTTAGTCAGCTGTCTGTATTCCAAAATAAGCGGGATAATGTGATGTTTGCCTCTCAATTTCTCCAGCACTTCAGCATCTGTTGAAAAGCCAGTTTTCGTCTTTTTGACAGGTGGTAGTTTAAGCTTTTCAAAAAGAACCTCTCCTAATTGTTTTGGCGAATTCAAATTGAACTCCACTCCTGCCATTTCAAAAATACGTTCCATATTTTCTTCAATACTTATTTCAAATTCTTCTTTCAACTGATTCAGATAACCCTGATCAACCCCAATACCTTCATGCTCCATGACGGCCAAGACCTCCGTTAGGGGCAGTTCAACCTGATAATATAAACGATCCAGCTCTTCATCAACAAGCTTCTCTTTAAGCGGTTTATGCAATCGGTATATGCAGTTGATCGCATTTTTCAAAAGATCCTGTATGCTATTTGAATCCATCTCTTGAACCTGTCGTTTTTTCTTGCCTTTGCCCAACCACTCCGTTGGTTCTTCCATTTTAATTCCGTCATAATGGGCCGCCATGTCAGCGAGGGTGTAGTTGGACTTGGAAGGATTGATTAAGTAATCTGCCAGCATTACGTCAAAATTCTCGCCAGATATTTCTTTGTTTTTCTCCAAAGCCCAGCTGCATTCTTTTTTCAAATCATGTGTAATTTTGATCATCTTTTCATCTTCAAGCAACTCAGAAAATAAATCAAGCATTCTATGGGAGTCTTCATTGTTTTTGACCCCAAACCAGCCAGAGGCTACGTGATCACCTAATATAAATACAACTGCTGCCGGTAGTTGAACAGGAGCCTGCATGTCGTCCATCAGAGAATAAAAATATAATTCACTCACATCACCTGCTTTTTTCAATATTTCTTCAAGTTGCTCTCTCGTTTTTATTTCACTAATTGCCTTTTCTTCTCTATCATCAGAAGTTTCCGAACTTTTTTTAGAGATTTTGTCCAATAAACTATTGAACTCAAACCTTCGAAATAATTGCATCAAATGATCATAGTCCATCTCTGCCGGCTTCATTTCTTCCAGAGGAAGTTCCAGAGGGACACCGGTTTCAATCGTTGCCAGTTTTTTGCTTAGTACCAGTTGTTCCTGATACGCCTCTACCTTTTCTTTCAGTTTCTTGTTGCTGATTGTTTCCTGTTCTTCAACCATGTTTTCAATGGATCCAAACTCTTTTAAGAGCTTAATTGCCGTCTTAATTCCCACACCAGGAATTCCCGGTATATTGTCCGACTTATCTCCCATCAGACCTTTTAGATCGATCATGGCTGCCACCGGAACTTCAAATTCTTCCATAATTTTTTCCGGGTCATAAACATCAATCTGTGAAATCCCCTTTTTGGTGATCAACACCGTCGTATTCTCTGATACTAGTTGAAGCACATCTTTATCCCCGGAAACAATGTATGTATGACAGCCATCGCTTTCCGACAGTTTCGTTACGGTTCCAATTAAATCGTCCGCTTCAAAACCCTCCAGCTCCATTCGATAAATACCCAGGGCATCCAGAATCTCTTTCAGTGGCTCCACCTGCTCTGCCAACTCAGGCGGCATTTTTTTTCTTCCAGCCTTGTAATCCCTGTATTCTTTATGACGGAAGGTTGGTGCTTTAAGATCAAAGGCAACCGCAAGATAATCTGGTGCTATGTCTTCTCGCACTTTGAAAAGCATCGTCAAAAAACCATAAATTCCGTTGGTATGCATTCCATCCCGATTCGTTAGTGGTGGAAGCGCATAAAAAGCCCGATTCACCAGACTGTTTCCATCTATGATAAGCATTTTTTTGGATTCCAAAATCGGACACTCCCTTTCCTTTCCATTTGTCCTTTGCTATTGTACCATGATTCAACCTCTTCAGTAAACGAAAGAATCTCGCCCTGACAAATAATCTTGACTTTTAAAAAAGAACATGTTATGATATCCTTTGTAATTTGCCGCGGTGGCGGAACAGGCAGACGCAGCAGACTCAAAATCTGCCGATGGAAACATCGTGGGGGTTCGATTCCCTTCCGCGGCACCATTAGATGACCTAAATATCCTTCGAGGCTCTCGAAGGATATTTTTTTAATCACGTCCTTCCAAGGAGCTGCTGAACATTGAAAGATGAGGTTCGTTTTCAAAAAGCAAAAAAAGTTTCCCTGATCAGCAT
>SLLE01000046.1 GCA_007134225.1 Tindallia sp. | reverse complement strand
TTTAGCTTCAGATGGAGTTTTAACTCCACCTGAAGGTTAGAATGCGTTATCCAGGGACGTAGCACCGCTTATCTCCCTCTTTTAGAAGAGGGAGTCTTAGCGGTGGTAGTCATCGGATAAAGGTTTCAAATTGTTTTTTTGACTGAAAATAACCCATGATTCTGTCTGTTGACAGTTGGGTGTTTTTTCCATTATAAGCTTCCAGATACTGGCGGTAACTGCTCCAGGGATAACGGTCTGTCTTTCTTGCCATTCCTGCCTTTACTGGATTTCGATCATCAATTCCTTTCAGCATGACATGGTAGATACCCGTGCTGCTTTTCTTTCGTGCTTGTCCTGGCATTTGAATCACCCTGATCTATCATATCACGATCATTAAAAAAAGGACAAGAGAAACGTCCCCTTGTCCTTATGTTGAAAACAAAATGGATGGAAAAAGTAAAGAACCGTAAAAAAAGCCATAAACAAATTGTTTAGGACTAATCGACCTATGTTGATGGAATATTTGGAAAATTCATACACATATGATATAATTTACTAAGACAGCTACGCATTTATGATAAGGATGAATGAAAATGATCGCAAGAACTCTCTGAAAGTAATGCTCTATCGTATTCTCCTGAGAGGAGGGATTTATGAGTAATTTGCGGAACACGCAAGGCGTGAATTGGCGATTTCTGTTTTGCCATTTATTGCTAAAGAGTTTCAGCGCCTCTATCAGGCGGAAAGGAGTGTACCATGAAAAAAGCGCTCATGTTTAGCCTTGTATTGGTTTTAATCCTGGGTGTATTTAGTGGTTGCGGTGGCAATGAAGAAAATGTTACTGAGAGTGTTCAGGTTACCACAGAAACTGAAGAAGATGTTGCCGAGAGCGATGAAGTTACTCTCGTACCAACCGGGAATGTTCAGGTAACCAAAGAACTTGAACAAATGATTAATCATTTTCGCAGTGCCGGCCTTGAAATTGGGGAGTACGAGGAGAAAAAGTACGAAATTATTGGCGCAACTGCAGGGTTCGGGCTAGAGATAGAAGGCGGCTACACCGAGTTGTATTATTACGACCCAGAGAAGGCTGATTCAGATATTCTGGACTCCCTGGAGGACAAGCATAACCCGGAGGCCGCCTATGCCTTCGTTATTAACGGCTACTATGAATTATCTTTAGCACATCATCCTCAACAAGAAAGAATTATTGAAGTATTTATGAGTTTCTAACTGACACTTCAAATTTATAAAACGTCCCGTAGCATCTTAGGATCATTCTGAGATCTGCGGGATTTCGTTATGATAACGCCAGCAGATTCGAGTTCCTGAAGCGGCTCGATGGATTCTCGCGCTTGATTCGAAGGACGAGTCACCTCCGTCCCGACTCGTCTCTTCGGGTGTCCGTGTTCCATTCTACTTCGAAGCCGAGGGCTTCGCTGATAAACCGAACCGGTACGACGGTTCTGCCATTAACAATTTCAGGAGCCACAGCTGGGTTTCTGTCTACTGCCACCGGCTCTCCATTAACGCTGGCCTGGTTCTGTCCGATGATCATTTCAATGGATACCGTTCGCTTATCTGTTTCCCGATGATAGGTTACCATTCGTGTTTCCGGTATCCAACCAATTTCAGCTCCCAGTTCTTCCAAGGTTGGGTCCAGCCTCTTAAGTAGGTCTGCATTTCCCTCTGGTTTATATTTACTCTCCAATTATCACTTCATCCAATAATTGAAATTTGCCCAAGTCATGACGTTGCACCTTGTATCCGGAAGTGGTTAACAGTGTATCCCCCACGTACAGAATCCGGTCGATGTTCTTGTCACTTCCATACCAATAATGACCTGCCTTCATATAATCCATCAGGTTTAAATGGGATATATTGGCACTGAGATGGAAGCCATCCTCCAGATCAAGGCTGTATACATGGGCTCCCTGGAAAGTAAACTGGCCCCATTGCCACGGATTTTCCGTGCTATCCGCCGGTTTTTTCATGATGGTAATGGGAAACGCAATCATATCTTTTTCTTTTGAAAAAAGCAATGCTTTGTGGTTTCTCAATAATTCTGAATCCGTCCCTGTGTCACCAATTTCGATCTTGAATTTTTCTACGGGCTCCTCCACATTCGATACATCAAATACGCCTATCTTGAACCCTCCCGGAATGGCATTGCCTTTAACATCATAAACTTCTTTACCGAAGCCAAGGATATGGTTTTCATCATAGGGATGCAAATAATCGCTGTATCCTGGTATTTTAAGGTATCCCAATATTTCTGGCGCCGTCGGCTCCGTAAGGTCAATGACATAAAAAGGGTCAATTTCACGAAAGGTCACCAAATAAGCCCGGTCTCCCATGAACCTGGCGGAATAGATTCTTTCTGTCGGTGCAATATCTTCAATGGAACCAATTTGCTCCAGATTCAGATCCAGGACGTAGAGATGGTTTTTTGACGTTTGCTCGTCTGTTCGCCACATTTGTCCGGTTGTAGTGGCAATGCGAAAGGTCTGATCAAACTCATCCATGGAAAATTGATTCAACACCCTTCCCGGAACCGTTCCTGTAGCTTCATGCGTTATGGTTCCTTCTTCTAATGCAAATCGAAATAAGTCTGTTTGAGATGCACCATCTTCCCATTTTTCCATGGCCATATAGAGGTTCCCCCGGGAAGCGTACAAATTGTCTCCACGACCCAGAAATACGTCTGTATTCACTGGCTGATCCGGCCGATCCAAGCTAAGACCAGCCACGGTAATGTAGTTAGATTCGATTGCACCGGGAAAATACCCAATGCGGTCAAATTCGATTTGCTGCAACGCTCCATCTTCCAGCGCTGAATCCGAAAAAACCGGCTTCAACAGGGTTTCTGCTTTTTCAGGTACATCCTGCATCATCCAGTAGTAATCGAAGTGTCTATTCGTGACAAAGTAAAGCTCTTGGCCGATTTTTCTGGATGATAACAACCGTCCTTCCAGGATAACTTTTCTTAGGAGAGTTGGTTCAGCAGGGTTTTCCACGTCATAGATTAATAAACTGGTGGTAGCAGGTGTGCTCCAGTAAGGTGGAGGGTAGATCATCCCTTCACCCATCTGCGGCAACACGTCTGCTGCCGGCATATCCTGATCCATAGCCGAATCATAAAGAACCGGGTCCTCCATGGATCGTATCGGATGACCTGTTCCCAAAACGATTAACTGATTTTCATCCAAATAAAGCTCACTGGTTCGAAAGTTTTCCTCTAACTCGATAATGCCCGTTTGTTTCATAGGAAACTCCGGATCGACACTCAAAATGACAATTCGATTCGAGTCAGCTCGATAGAGATAGTTGCCGTCGGTTTTAACTAAATCTCCTTCATCAACACCTTCCACCTGGATATTAGTAACCGAATGGTCTGCCGGCTGGCTTCCGGCACTTTCTGCTGCCGGTGCCGCCTCCATCGCCTCCTCCATGATGATTCCAGGTTCAATAGCGTGTCGATAACCGTCATGAGTCATCTGTTCTTCCAGTAACGTGATCAGCTCATCAAAACCGTTGAGTTTTTCAATGCCAGTGGCTTCTTCAGCCTCTACGCCAATACTCGGATACGGTAACAGCCAAACCAAAACCACAACCATCAGAAGACCAATTTTCCTTCGATTCCCGATCATCCCAATCCCTCCTCCATACGTTCATCACGACTTTTTCTACTATTACCCATATAGACGCAGGTTTCATCTATGGGTTGCACCTAAGACGAATCGCCTCCGTCCCATTCGATGCACCGAATACTGGCATATTGCACAAACAAATCCAACTATTATACGTATATACTAACAGAGTTAACAAAATGGAGGTGTGTAATGTGGATAACTGGAATAAGCATACACTAATCGACACAGTGTCCGTCAGCCTGGGATCACTTTTCTTCAAAAAGTATTTTCGTGACGGAATAGACAGTGTTGGAATTGAGGAACATCTTGAGGCTGTGAACATTGACGTACCGCAACTGATGTCGGAACAGGAATATCCGATCCTCTCTGAAACCCTTGCAGGGGAACTGGAATCAGCCATTAATCTGGTACAGTGGAAAGGCCCTGAGTATCCAACCGTTATCTATCACCACGGCGCAAGTGAAATTCCCTATAATTATGGGTTCAAGAACATATTCCCCGTCGACAAGCAGTTGTTTGAGGTAAACTTGATTCTGATCCGGGCACCCTTCCACAACAATCGAAAGTCCTTCATGTACGGCATGGCGACAACCGAAAGATGGCTTGCCATGTTGGCGGTCTCCGTCCGGGCGATTGAACAGGTCATTATTCAGCTTCGAAAGAAAACCAGCTCATCCATTGTGGTGAGCGGAACCAGCCTGGGCGGATTTATATCCAACCTGCACCACAGCTATTTTAACAGCGCCGACCGGTATGCCCCTTTGCTGGCAGGCACAGCGATGCACGAAGCCTATTTAAATTCAGTATACAGTAAAAGTATGGCCAAATCAGCATTGCAGCAGCCTGATAAAATCAAACGACAGTTTGATTTTAGGCAAGCTTTCTCGGCTCAGGACAATCATAATGTATTCCCGCTTCTGTCCGCCTACGATGCCATTATCCGTTTCGATGTCCAAAAGGCATCTTATGGCGGGTTGGACGTATCCGTCATTGAAAAAGGCCACACAACCGGCGCATTGGCTTACCATATACTGAGAGAACATATACTAGAGCTGGTCTGACAGAAACGCAGTCAACATGTTGACTATACATTGGGATTGGCTCGTTCATACTGTTTTAGCCACTGGATTTCATCCCGCACCATAGGCGCTGCCTGCAAAAGCCAATAAGGGTTTCGAAGGAGTTCTCGTCCAAGAAATACCAGATCGGCCCGTCCATTTCGAAGAATTTCTTCGGCCATCAAGGGGCTGGTGATCAATCCTCCTGCCATCACCGGCAAACCTGTTGCTTTCCGGATGGTTTCCGCAAATGTCAACTGGTATCCCGGGAATGCATGAATGGGCACAGGAACAACAGCACCAGAGCTGACATTTACCAGATCGATGCCAAGATCCTTCACCATGTTCAGCATCTCAGCCAGATCTTCCGGATGATTTCCCTCGGCTACATAATCCTCTGCGGATACCCGGACCAGTACAGGCATATCAGCAGGCATCACCTGCTTCACTGCTGTTAATACTTCCCTAAGGAAACGCACCCGGTTTTCCGGCATACCCCCATACTCATCCGTACGCTGGTTCGTCAAAGGAGATAAAAATTCACTGATCAAATATCCGTGGGCGGCATGCACTTCAATCACCTGAAAGCCGGCTTTTACTGCCCGGCGTGCTCCCTGCCTGAAAGATTCCACCACGGTGGCAATGTCTTCCGGCGTCATGGCAACTGGTGTTTTAGCGTTTTCGTCAAAAGGAATTGCACTGGGGGCAATGATGGTTTCTCCTTCTGCTTCGCATTTTCGCCCTGCATGGCCCAGTTGAATGCCGATGACGGTGCCATATTGCTTTGCGGTCTGCGCGATCATCCCAAGGCCTTCGATGTGTTCATCGCTCCAAATGCCCAGGTCATTGCCCGAGATCCGGCCCCGTGGCTCCACGGCAGTAGCTTCCATCAAAATCATTCCGACACCGCCCATTGCTCTGGTGGTATAATGGACCAGGTGGAAATCCGTGGCCATGCCATCGTTACCGGCACTATACATGCACATGGGCGGCATGACAATCCGGTTTTTTAACTGTATATTCTTCAATTCGTAGCTGTTTAACAGTTTGCTTTTGCTCATCGATACATCGCCTCCTGCGTTCATCATTAATCAGAACTCTAACGTTTGTTTTGCCAATTGTTCCCGTCCATTGTACATCCAACCATGATCCTCATATTTCCAATACCCTGGCGTACCCTGCAACAATCACCACTTTATCCCGAATCACTTTTTTCACACCTATCCCACTTGTAGATCAGCCGCCTCCGTCTTATCCATCCCATCCCCGGTCATTACTCCTGCATCATCACATAATCATGAAATTCAACACGATCCTAGGAAGAGTCACCTCCGTCCCGGTTCGTCTTTCAAGCAACCCTTCCATCCTGATGCAACCACTAATTAATGTTTATTACGATCAAATTGGGTAGGCAGATAATATCGCTCATTATTTTTGCCGGAGTAAACTGTTAGAAAAAAGGAAGAGTTTTTTTATGAAGAAAAAGCTTGTGTTATTGTTGTCGATGTTGATGGTATTGGCTTTCATACCAATAGCCAGTGCCGATCAACACACAGCTGCTGCCGAAACAGCAACGATAAGCATTACATTCCGTACATCCGATAGTACCTTTGGTGAAACCGGAATGTGGGAAGCTTCCCTGTATGCAGGGGCCGTAGCTGGCGAGGAAACCTCCGGTCGTTTCACTGACTGGAAAGTTTCTGATGAAGAGGGCGTTGTTGAGTTTGTGATTCCGGAAGAAACGCGAGAAGATCACGAAACGCCATGGAATGTTGAAATGGACACCTATATCAGAGTACGCTCCGTTGATGATGACGCTTATCCTCAGTTCGACATGGTAAGTGCACCTTTTACGTTGGAAGATGGAATGAGCTATTCCGTTACCATCAGTCTTGTTTCAGTGGTGCTGGAGATGGAAGACATTCCAGATCCGGAACTTCCTGTGGTTCCTGAAGAACCAACAGACCCTGCTGAAGCCATAGAGGTCATGATGTGGATAAACCAAACAGAATATACCATTAACGGTGAACCCGGAACCGCTGATGTGGCACCTTTCATTCAGAATGGCCGTACGATGGTACCTATTTCTTTTGTTGCCCGAGCTATGAATTTGTACTCTGACTGGGGTCCCCGAGATTCAGCGGCTGAATGGGTACGCTTCGAAGGAAATAACATGCGTATCGAGCTTGAAATTGGATCGACGGAGATTACTATATGGGAAGATGGTGTTGAAAGAACGGAAATTTCAGATGTTGCGGCTCAGATTGTTGATGGACGTACTGTGCTTCCGCTTAGAGCCGTAGGAGAAATTCTTGGCGCTGATTTCGACTGGGGCCCAAAAGATGCTGCAACTGAGTGGGTAAGTTTTACTTGCACACCGACAGCCGTTATTGAAGAGCCCTTGCCAGAACAGACAAAGGGACGTTTCTCTGTGTCCCGTTTTCAGATACTGTGACCGCCAAAAGCACGGATCACCGTATTTACCTGACAGCTCGTTCAACTACGCCTTTACTAACTCCGAACACCCTGGCTAGCTGACGGATGCTGCCCCGATTCTGTTTATAAAGACTTCGGATCAGTTCTCTGCATTCATCTGTGTTTACTTCGCCGGGCGTTCTTTGGTACTCCTGCTGTATCAATACAGCCAGTTGACTGTCTGTCATTTTTCCAGCTGCTTCAAATCCCAGGCACTTGTCTTCCTTCGGTTGGTTCATGAAGGTTTCAAATTGTTTTTTTGACTGAAAATAACCCATGATTCTGTCTGTTGACAGAGGAATGTTTTTTCCATTATAAGCTTCCAAATAATGGCGGTAACTGCTCCAAGGATAACGGTCTGTCCTTTTTGCCATTCCTGCCTTTACTGGGTTTTGATGAATATAACGGGCGACTGAGACCAGGTAGGCGTCGTCTTCCACCGGCTCACTGCTATACCGGTTTTGAAAGAGGTGGCCCGTTCGGCCGTACTGGTGATTGTGCCACAGTACGAAACCCACTGTTATTCGTTTCATGGCTGTACCCAAATCTTCCATTTCTTCCATCAACAGATGGATATGATTGTCCATCAGGCAGTATGCCAGCAGTTGAAATCCACTTTTTTTCTGGGCTTCAAACAGCTGTGTCAGAAATTTTTTCCGGTCGCCTTCTTCCAGAAATATGTTTCGATCATCAATTCCTTTCAGCATGACATGGTAGATGCCAGTGCTGCTTTTCTTTCGTGCTTGTCTTGGCATTTGAATCACCCTGGTCTATTATATCCCACATATAAAGTCAGGACAAGAGAAGCGTCCCCTTGTCCTTTGTTACCTCCGTCTGACTCGTCCTCGTCCCTTTCATCCCCTGCCTACTTCCACTGTCAGACAATCAC
>SLLE01000024.1 GCA_007134225.1 Tindallia sp. | reverse complement strand
GTTCCAAAAGGAAAAGCGCGTATCCGAACTCAAATATCAGCAGCCCACTCAAGAGAAGATTTGGATAAGGCTCTTAATGCTTTCAGGAAAGCATACGAACAGTTAAGTTCATCCTGAAAGGAGGAGGTTGCAATACACGATAGAAGGTGGAACGCATAAATTCGTCTTTGAACATGACCCTGCTGCATCGAATGTAAGTAATTATATGAAATATATGTATCACATAATTGATTCGAAGGAAGAATATCGTGATGTTGTCATTGACTTCTTTCAGGTGAATTGCTGATGGAAAACCTCAGTCTGCGAATATGGCAGGTTGGGGCTTTTATTCTTTATTCACACTAAAGATAAGTTGATAAATTTGCTTATTTTGGATATATATAAATTATGATCTTCTTTTGAAAAGGGGGAGACGTCAGCATGGATGAAGAAAAAAATTCAAAGATTCCGAAGTTAGAGTTAACAAAAGAAATTTCAAAAAAACAGACCATCACTATAATTGTTCTTGTTGTATTAATAAATTTGACGATAATGACTGTGGCTCTATGGCTGGTATTTGGTGGCGATTCAGAAGTAGCAAAAATGGATCCGAATGCACCGGAGCTTGTTCAGATGGAAGACCTGGATGAGAATAGTGCTCAGGAAGGTGAGTCTGATTTACCAGTTGAATCTGATGACAGATCAGAAAGTCATCTTCGATTACCGGTTCAGATAGATGATCGTTGGGGTTTTGCGGATAAATGGGGAGAACTGATCATTGAAGCCATTTATGAAGAAGTGGATATCTTTAATGAGGACAGAGCTGCTGTTCGATTTCAGGGGCAAACTGGTTTTATTGATCGAAGCGGAACCTGGGCGATCGCACCGTCTTTTGAACAGGCATTGCCATTTCATGATGGAAGAGCAGCTGTTAGGATGAAAGGACTCTGGGGGTTCATCAACATAGATGGCAGGTTGGTGATTGAAGCTGAATTTGAAGATATTCGCAGTTTTTCGGAAGGAAGAGCTCCTGTGAAGAAAAACGATTTGTGGGGTTACGTGGATGAATCAGGAGACCTGGTTGTGACACCGCAATTTTGCAGAGCGTGGAATCACTATGAAGGTGTAGCCCAGGTGGAAACGGAATTAGGAACCGGTTACATAGATAAGGAAGGATCATGGATTTGGAATCCTGGATGGTATGATTAAAAAAAGTGCGGTATTGATCCTATGGAGCCTGCTTTCTGGTGCGGCACTATTTGTGATGGTTTTCCATATCCCATCAGTCCTTAGAGATTATTCGGATCTGGATAAGCCATTGCCTTTGTCAGTCAGAGAAGCCCCTTTCCTTTATCATAAAGTGGCAGATCCTATGGAACAACGACAGGATGATTACTTAAAAAATATATTTCACCCTGCTTTTCATCCGGAAAAACTGCTTACCGCTGAAGAACTGCGGCTGCATCAGTTTGTTCAACAGGAAACAGGCATGAGTCATAAAGCAGTGTGGATATTAATGAGGCATTGTGAAGACAAAGACCTTTCACTTTGGACGATTCTTGGACTCATTCATGTGGAAACTGGAGGTGAATTTGAAGAAGATCTGGTAGGCAACGATCAGGATCGGGGATATATGCAAATCACACCCATTACAGAAAAACACCTATTTCAGCAATATGGAGAGTTATGGCCATTTTCTTACAATCCGGATGATATTTTTGAACCCTGGTATAATTTGACGCTGGGAACAAAATATATACAATATATTATGGAAAGAGTGATGGAAGAAGAAGGCGAAGAAAACTGGCACAGGGTTTTAGGTGAATACAACCGGGGTCCCGTTGGATTGCGGCGCCTCTACCAATGGCGGCAAACCTATGAAACGGTTTACTCCAGGAGAATATTACAGCGGAAAGGAGAATGGAAAGAAAAATACGAAAGCATAAATATGCAAGGAGAAGAAAAAAACAGATTATCTGAGGAGTGGTGAGAAAAGAAATATTATGTGGTTTTTAAATGGCGTTTTTCTACCGAAAACTCGAGATATTGAATAGAAACTTGCATATTTAACCATTTTCCGTTATAATAGAACAAATTATTCGCAGTAAATGCCTGAAACCAGGCAGGCTGAGATAAACAGGATTCTTAGCTTCAGGTGAAATTTTACTCCATCTGAAGGTTAGAATGCGTTATCCATAGTTTCTTCACCTAGGGACGTAGCACCGCTTATCTCCCTCTTGTAGAAGAGGGAGTCTTAGCGGTGGTAGTTATCGGATAAAAAGCATCATTTTCATTTAACAGAAGGAGGAAAACAATGTTAAAAGCAGGAATTATGGGATCAACCGGATATACGGGAGCAGAACTTGTTCGCTTGCTGGTAGACCATCCGGAAGTCGAATTAACCTTTGTCGATTCCAGAAGTTACGAAGGAATGCCATTAAGTGATGTGTACCCTAATCTCCGAAAAAAAGTGGATCTAATATGTCGTTCCGTTGAAGTGGAAGATGTACCACTGGACACGGATGTTGTTTTTTGTGCGCTGCCACATCGAGTGAGCCAGCAAAAGGTGCTTCCTTTAATTAAGGCCGGATTTCGTGTCGTTGATTTTTCAGCTGATTTTCGTATTCATAATGGCGAAACTTACGAAAAATGGTACCAGACAGATCATATGGATCATAGTGCATTAGATAAAGCCGTCTATGGACTGCCGGAATGGCATGCAGATAGCATAGGAAATGCCAATTTGGTGGCCAACCCCGGGTGTTTTCCAACAAGCATTCTACTGCCATTGTTACCAATAATCAAAGAAAAGATTGTTGATTCGGAGATTATAATCATTGATTCTAAAACGGGTGTTTCTGGTGCGGGAAGAAATCCCTCTGCGGTGAATGTGTTTTCGCAGGTGAATGAAAATGTTAAAGCTTATAACATTGGCGGGCATCGACATACGCCAGAAATTGAACAGGAAATTTCATTGGCTGCCGAGAAGTCGCTGAACGTTCTTTTTACTCCTCATTTAGTTCCGATGGACCGGGGAATTCTATCTACTATCGTTCTACCCGGAAAGGAACTGACCCGAAAAGAAATAGAAGAATGTTATAAACACTACTACGGGGATAAAACATTTATACGAATTTTAGAGGAAGGGATTCTTCCGGAAACAAAAGCAGTCAGAGGTTCTAATTATTGTGATATTGGATTTGTTTTGGAACCAAGAAGCGGTTTCCTTGTAATTGTTTCTGCTATTGATAATCTGCTAAAAGGTTCTTCCAGCCAGGCAGTTCAAAATATGAACTTAATGTTTAACCTGGAAGAATCTGCTGGAATCCAGGCGGCCGCCATGTGGCCATAGACTTATACAACCATAGAAGGAGTGAAATTCATTGAAAGAAGTAATATACCCCGGAAAAGAAATAGTCAACGGTACGGTGACAACCCCGAAGGGATTTGTCGCCAGTGGTATTCATACCGGTGTAAAAGAAGAAGGTCAGTTGGATTTAGTGATCTTGTTCAGTGAAAAGGAAGCGGCTGCTGCCGGTGTGTTCACACAGAATTTGGCAATGGCTGCACCTGTGATCATTAGCAAGGAAATGATTAAGAACCATCATTTAAGAGGAATCATCATCAACAGTGGAAATGCAAATGCTTGCACCGGTAGTCGAGGAATGGAAGATGCAAAAAAAATCCAAGAAGCAACTGCCAAGGCACTTAACATTAAGAAAGATGACTTGGCGTTGGCTTCCACTGGTGTCATTGGGGTACCGTTACCGATGGATATCATTCTGAAAGGAATTCCGGTAGCGGTTGAACAACTCAGTAAAGAAGGTGGAAAGGATGCAGCGGAAGGCATTATGACCACAGATACCATCAATAAAGAAATAGCGGTTGAAATTGAAGTAGATGGTAAAACAGTGACACTTGCAGGAATGGCTAAGGGCTCTGGAATGATTCACCCCAACATGGCGACCATGCTTGGTTTTATCACAACAGATGCGGATGTCGAAGCGGAATACCTTCAAGAAATACTGCAGGAAGTCACTGAGAGTACCTTTAATATGATTACCGTTGATGGTGACACCAGTACCAATGACACGGTATTCGTACTGGCCAACGGAATGGCTGAAAATATGACTATCAATGCATCTCACCCAGACAGAAAACTGTTTAAGATGGCACTGAAGCAGGTGAGCGAGCACTTGGCAAAATCAATTGTTCGGGATGGAGAAGGCGCTTCAAAATTCATTGAAGCAGAAGCGGTTGGATTTCCTACATTGCAGGATGCCAGAATAGCTGCCAGAACTGTCCTTAGTTCCAACTTGGTAAAGACGGCCATTTTTGGCGGAGATGGAAACTGGGGAAGAATGATTTGCAGTCTTGGTTACTCCGGTGCACCCTTCAATATGGATACGATAGCCTTAACCCTTGGAAATGGAACCAGTGAAACCATTAAAGTTCTGGACAAAGGACTTCCTCTTGATTATGATGAGGCAGCCGTGGAAAAATTATTCGAAGATAAGTATATTCGCATTATCATTGAAGCTAATAATGGCCCAGCTTCGGCAAAAGGATGGGGATGCGATTTGACGTACGACTATGTCAAGATAAATGGTTCCTATCGAAGTTAGAGGAGGCGGTTGGAATGAACGAGAACAAAACCATAGAATTTAGTCCGGAAGCATTGCTTCAAAGCCTTCCATATATCAGGGAATATCATAAGAAAATTATCCTCATCAAATATGGCGGCAACGCCATGGTTAATGAAGATTTAAAAAGGCAGGTAATTAAGGATATTGTTTTCATGAAATACGTTGGCATGCGACCCGTAGTGATGCATGGCGGAGGTCCGGAGATTACCAAAATGTTAGAAATAATGGGAAAAAAAACGGAGTTTGTGGATGGACTTCGCGTTACGGATAAAGAAACCATGAATATATCTGAAATGGTGCTGACAGGTAAAATTGCCAAGGAATTAGTTGCAATGATCAGTTCCTATGGAATAAAATCCATTGGGATCAGTGGTCAGGATGGTGGGTTGATTCTGTCAGAGCAAAAAGATCCGAAGCTTGGACATGTTGGCGATATTAAAAAAATTAATCCAGATCTGATTCATGATTTGCTGGAAAAAGATTTTATCCCTGTCATTTCTTCGATTGGCTGCGATGAGAAAGGACAACGCTATAATATTAATGCTGATGAAGCAGCCGGTAAAATGGCAGTTGCGCTGAATGCATCCATGCAGATCATGCTGACAGATATTGAGGGTGTCATGAAAGATGATGGTGATGGTTTGGAAGTAATGCCAGAGCTAAGTGTTGAAGATATTAATCGATACATTGATGAGGGCGTTATCACTGGAGGAATGATCCCTAAAGTAAAATGTTGCTTGGAATCCGTTATGGGTGGCGTTGGAAAAGTTCATATCATTGATGGAAGAAAAAGTCACTCATTGTTGTTTGAGGTGTTTTCAGATGCCAGCGGTGGCACTGTAATCCGGAAGTAAATGTGGATGGATGAAAGATTTCATAGGATAAAAATACAGGAGGATTAATCATCATGACGAAAAATGAATTTATTACAGCCAGTGAGAAGGTTTTAATGAATACGTATAAACGTGTACCGGTCGTTTTTGTCGAAGGAAAAGATTGTACATTGATAGACTCGGAAGGCAAAAAGTATCTGGATATGGTTGGAGGTCTTGCGGCTTCAGGTATGGGACACTCACCGGACTTTTTGGTGGAAGCCATTCATAAGCAAGCGACCCAACTGATGCATGTGACAAATTACTATTGGAATGAACCTCAGTATGATCTGGCAAAACTGCTGGTGGACCATTCTTTTGCAGACAAAGTATTTTTCTGCAATAGTGGAGCTGAAGCAAATGAGGCCGCCATTAAGCTGGCCAGAATATATGGGTATAAAAAATTCGATAAGCCAAAAAGTGAAATTATCACTGTCAGCGAATCCTTTCACGGAAGAACCCTTGGAACACTCAGTGCAACGGCCAATGAAAACTACCGGGTAGGTTATAAGCCGTTACCAGGCGGGTTTAAAGAGGTTCCGTTTAACGATGTAAAAGCGTTGGAAGAAGCCATATCAGAAAACACTTGTGCTATTATGTTTGAACCACTGCAGGGCGAAGGTGGTCTGACACCTGCTACACAGGAATTTGTGGATAAAGTAAAAGAGTTGGCGCAAAAACACGAAATACTGATTGTTTTAGATGAGATTCAGTGTGGATTTGGGAGAACGGGTACCATGTTCGCCTATGAGCAGTATGATTTAAAACCGGACATTATGTCTCTTGCCAAAACGATGGCAGGTGGTTTTCCCATCGGAGCCATCGTAGCGACGGAAAGGGTTGCAGAAGCATGGCAGCCGGGAGACCATGGAACTACCTTTGGTGGAAATCCCTTAGCATGTGCAGCGGGAGTTGCAACAGTGAAGGAGATTATTAACCGAAAAATTCCGGAAAAAGCAAAGAAAGATGGAGCTTACTTGCATGAAAAGCTCCAAAAACTGATGGAAAAATATGCTTTCGTCACAAAAATTAAAGGAAAAGGTTTCATGATCGGGCTGGAACTTGCTTTTCCTGGAAACGAGGTAGTAGAAAAGGCATTTCAAAAAGGATTAGTGATAAATTGTACATCCGGGAATGTACTAAGGTTTGTTCCTCCGATGGTGATCACCAGGGAAGAAATTGACGAATTCATCAATATTCTGGATAGTGTCTTCAAGGAAATGAAATAAAAGAATCCCCTCGTTTGCGAGGGGATTTTCCCATAATGAAAGGTAAAGAGGCCAGCGGATGGGCGTAATAGTTGATAATAACTAATCAATTGTCAACAACTTACTGCCGCCTAATTCCTTGTTAATGGACTCGAAAACATCCGACAACAACTTGCTGGTAGATGATTCCATTATCTGGTTCACATGTACTAAAGGAAGGATTTTCACCTCAACCTTGGCAGGACGAATTCGATTGTTGGTTTCAAAAATATCACAGCTACCCTGAATGGCTACCGGTAAGATGGGAACCTGTGCTTTTTGTGCCAGCTTAAGGCTACCTGGTTTAAAGGCAGATATCTCCTTCCTCTTACTTCGCGTTCCTTCCGGGAAAATAACCATGGATTGACCACTTTTGAGGGTTTTTTGAGCCTGTTGCATGGCTTTTAAGGATTGACGCAGATCCTTTCGATCAATGAAACTGCATTCAATAAGTTTCATCCATCTTGAAATAACTGGTATCTTTCCAAGCTCTTTTTTTGCTACAAAGCCCATGGGCAGAGGGATAGTACCAACCAGCAGCGGAATATCAAAATAGCTTTGATGGTTGCTGACGATCAGAACTGGTCCTTCTGCCGGAATGTTTTCGATTCCGTTAACGTGAATACTACTGCCGGATTTATTCAGGATGCGAGTGGACCATCGTTGACCTATCTTTTGGGTGAACTCCCTTTTGATTTGGATTTTTCCATTTTTCTCCAAGGATTCTGCCCGCTTCACCATTAAAATGATGTACAATAGATACATGAGAAAATCAATCACCCAGTAGATGGTTCGAAGCATAGAACTCTTCCTTTCTGTTTTGTCCGATGACTACCACCGCTAATACTCCCTTATCTACAAGAGAGAGATAAGCGGTGCTACGTCTTTAGGTGAAGAAACTAAGTATCTGCCACCAAATGATAAATGATACATTTGGGTCATCTACTTATGGATAACGGTTTCTAACCTTCAGATAGAGTTAAAACTCCATCTGAAGCTAAGAATCCTGTTTATTGATGATGATAAACTATTCTATCATAAAGTAGTCGGAGGACAAAGCAATTTATCCGATGACTATCACCGCTAAGACACTCTCTTCTACAAGAGGGAGATAGCGGTGCTACGTCCCTTGGTGAAGAAACTAAGGATAACGCATTCTAACCTTCAGATGGAGTTAAAACTCCAACTGAAGCTAAGAATCCTGTTAATAACAGTAAAAATATGCATGAAAGGATGATCTAATGAGACCGTATCGTTTATCCGTCTGTCAGATGAAGGCAGTAGACAAAAAAGAAGAAAATCTGTCTAAAGCAGAAAGCATGATTCGGGAAGCTGTATCCATTGAAAAAGCAGAGATGGTTGTTTTGCCTGAAATCTTTAATTCACCTTACAGCACGGAAGTAATGAGAAAAATGGCAGAAGAAGATGGTGGTGTGACGACAAGTATGTTATCATCTTTGGCGAAAGAACTGGAAATCTATCTAATTGGAGGCTCCATTGCTGAAAGAGATGATAATTTCGTCTATAATACCTCCTACAGCTATAATCCTAAAGGAGATTGCATTGGAAAACACCGTAAAATCCACTTATTTGATGTTGACATAGAAGGCGGTGTGCGATTTATCGAATCGGAGGTTGTGAAGGCAGGCAACAAGGTTACTGTTTTTGATACGGAGCTTGGAAGGGTCGGTGTGGCGATTTGTTTTGATATGCGATTTCCAGAGCTCATGAGGCTAATGGCATTGCAGGGAGCAGAAATTATAATTGTGCCTGCAGCTTTTAACACAACAACTGGACCAGCTCACTGGCACGAAACCATCAAAATGCGAGCCGTGGACAACCAAGTGTTTTTTGTGGCAGCATCACCAGCAAGGAATGAAGAATCAACTTATCATGCCTACGGATATTCCACCATATGCGATCCGTGGGGAACAGTGCTGAATAGCGCGAATGAGCAAGAAGCCATCATAACGGCAGAAATCAAACCGGAAAAAATACAGTCTATACGACAGCAGCTTCCGTTGTTGAAACTCAGAAGACAGGATCTGTATGAAGTTGTGCAAAAATAGTAAAATTGAATCGGCAAATGAGCCTTGACAGTACTTTTTAGGGTATGATAGTATGTCTATTAGTATTTCAAAAAGTTCATGATGATTAACGATAGAGGTCGCGCTGCGGATGATTAGAAATCAGTTGTTAAGAGGGAAGCACTCAATACTGATGTTCGAAAGGTCAAAGCGCCGAAGTTTCTGGGCCTGCTTCTATTTCAGAAACTGGGGGTAATTGCGAAGAGCGTTGCCACTGTCATGGTAAGCCCATGGGGTGCTATTGAAAGACAAAACCATTTCTGAAATCACGAAATTTTCGCTTCGTAATGGTTTTTGTGTTTTTTATGTATGCAAAACTCCCGGGGCTGTTTGCCGGGAGTTTTTCTGTAAAATGATTAAAATAGATGGGAGGCGTTAAGTATGGGTTTGCATATTGGTGTTGTGGGTGCAACGGGAGCAGTAGGTAGAAAAATTTTGAATGTTTTAGCAGAACGAAAAATGGATATCGATCGATTGCGCTGTTTTGCTTCTGAAAGAACTGCCGGAGAAATGTTGGAATGGAAGGGCCGTTCCATTACCATCGAATTGTTGACTGAAGAGGTAATGATGGAATCTTTTGATTATCTTCTATTTTCAGCCGGTGGGGAAGTTTCAAAAAAATATGCTGCCGTTGCGCAGGAGGCCGGAAATACGATTATTGACAATTCTTCACAATGGAGAATGACGGACGGTATTCCATTAATTGTTCCGGAAGTGAATGGACACACATTGAGGAATTATAAGGGAATCATCGCAAATCCAAACTGTTCTACGATTCAAATGGTAGTAGCATTGGCACCGCTCCATCGAATTTACCGAATCAAACGTATCGTGGTTTCTACGTATCAGGCGGTATCCGGGAGTGGTCATAAGGCAATTGTAGAGCTGGAAAATCAGATGAAGGACACTGAGTATCCTTCTCAGGTGTACCCCAAGAGGATAGCTGCCAACTGTTTGCCTCATATCGATGTTTTTAACGAAAATGGCTTCACCAAAGAAGAGTTGAAAATGGTATATGAAACGCAAAAAATTATGGATGATGACAGCATACAGGTGAATGCAACAACCGTACGTGTGCCGGTTTTTTACGGCCACAGTGAATCGGTTACCATTACTTTTGAAAGTGCACCACGTTTACAGGAAGTCAGAGAATTGTTACAAAATGAAGAAGGTATTGTTCTGATGGATAATCCAGAAGCGTTGGAATATCCGACTCCCCTGGAAACTTCAGGTACAGATGCCGTTTATGTAGGTAGACTTCGAAAAGATCTTTATGACCCCTGTGTCTTGTCCATGTGGATCGTAGCGGATAACCTTCGTAAAGGGGCAGCAACCAATGCTGTTCAGATCGTTGAAAAAATGGAAAAACTTAAGTAGCAATAAATATACCAAACTGGGTCCAAATTTAAAGGAGGAAAACATTAATGTTTAAAGGAGCTGGAGTAGCAATTGTAACCCCTTTTCATCAGGGAAAAGTAGATCTGGATCGATATCGGAAACTTCTTGATTTTCAGATCGACAATGACTGCCATTGTTTAATTGTATTGGGAACTACCGGTGAAGCATCTACCTTGACGAAGGATGAAAAGAAACAGGTGATTCAAACAGCCGTGGATCATGTGAAAGGAAGAGTTCCGGTAGTAGTGGGAACAGGCAGCAATAACACGGCAGCCGTCATTGAGAGTACTCAGGAAGCAGAAAAACTGGGAGCTGACGGGGCTCTTGTAGTGACGCCCTATTACAATAAGGCTACACAGAATGGCTTGGTAAAACATTTCAAAGTAGTTGCAGAAAGCACAAGTCTACCGATCATTTTATACAATGTTCCAGGAAGAACCGGTGTAAACATCGAACCGAAAACAGTGGCCAGACTTTCGGAAGTTGAAAACATAATTGGCATTAAGGAAGCTTGTGGAAACATTTCGCAAGTGCTTGAAATAAAACGACTGGTACCGGAAGATTTCATGATTTATTCCGGCAATGATGATAATATTCTGCCGATTTATTCCGTTGGCGGCCATGGTGTTATTTCTGTCATGGCTAATGTCATTCCTAAAGAAACACAGGCTATGTGCAGTGCTTTTGAAAATGGAAATATTTCCAGGGCCATTGAACTTCAGGTTAAGTACAAAAAACTATTTAATTTATTGTTTATGGAAGTCAATCCAATTCCGGTCAAAGCTGCAGTGGCCTTAATGGGAATGGCAGAAAATGAGTTACGTTTACCATTGACGCCAATGGAGCCCGAAAATGAGCTTCAGCTAAAGGAAGAAATGAATCGATTGGGGATCATTTAACGGAATTAGATGGATTTGGAAAGGTTGTGAAGTGATGAATTTACTGGTATGGGGAAAAACTGGAAAAATGGGAAAAATGATTATGACCATGGCAAAAGAGGATCCTTTTTGGCATCAGGTGCAGGGAATCAGCTCTCATGATGATAGCGACAGCTATCTTCTAAAGCCGGATGTGGTAATCGATTTTTCGCACCCAACGGCATTGGATCAGGTTTTGGAATATGCCGTTAAAAGAAAATGCTCACTGGTGATCGGAACCACCGGATACAATGAGAAAGAATTAAAAAAAATTGAAGAAGCTTCTAAATCCCTGCCACTGGTTTATGCCACGAACATGTCATTAGGGATGAACCTTATGTTTTCAATGGTTGAGAAAGCAGCATCGGTATTGAAAAATTCGGTGGATATTGAAGTGGTGGAAGCACACCATAACCGGAAAAAAGATGCGCCCTCCGGCAGTGCCAGAACTATTGTGGAATCTATTGAAAAAGGATTGGGTGAAAAGCGCAGTCATGTTCATGGAAGAGAAGGGCAATGCCCAAGAAATACAAGTGAAATTGGAATCCACAGCATTCGGGGCGGAAACATTGTTGGACGGCATGAAGTCAGCTTTATTCACGAACTGGAAAGCATTACGCTGGTGCACGAAGCTCATAACCCATCTGTCTTTGCCAAAGGGGCTCTGGAAGCAGCAAAATTTACGCTGGAAGCAAAGCCAGGATTGTATGACATGAAAGATGTTCTTGGAATGGAACCATCATAAGCGATAAAAAAATAATCTGGAGGTTATTTCGAATGGAAGCAAAGGAAATCATTGCATATATTCAAAAGAGCGAAAAAAAAACACCGGTAAAGGTATATGTGAAGGGAAATTTAAATGATGTTGACTGGAGCACATTCCCTGGAAAGAGTTTTGTCAGTGGGGACACGGCAGTACTCTTTGGCGATTGGAAACCAGTGGAAGCATTTTTGGATCAATATGCATCGAAACTGGAAGATCGGGTGGTGGAATGGGACCGAAACATGTCAGGGATTCCATTGATGGATTATAAAGGAATTCCAGCCCGCATTGAGCCAGGCTCATTCATCCGGGAAAAAGTGGAAATTCATAAAAATGCGATCATCATGATGGGCGCTGTCATAAATATTGGAGCCATCATTGGTGAGGGTACAATGATTGATATGAATGCGGTGATTGGTGGCAGGGGAATCGTTGGTAAAAATTGCCATGTCGGGGCCGGTGCTGTAATTGCTGGCGTGGTGGAACCTGCGTCGGCTACTCCTGTTATTATTGAGGACGGTGTTCTGATTGGTGCCAATGCTGTGATCCTGGAAGGAGTCCGCGTAGGTGAAAACTCTGTCATTGCTGCTGGAGCCATCGTGACAGATGATGTGCCGCCTAATGTGGTGGCGGCAGGAACTCCTGCAAAAGTCTTAAAAAAAATTGATGATAAAACCAGATCGAAAACCGGCCTGGTGGAAGCATTAAGACAATTAAATGAGGAATAAACGATGAGTATTGTGGTACAAAAATATGGTGGAACTTCTGTTGGGACACCGGAAAAAATAAAAGAAGTTGCCAAAAAAGTGATTCAAAAGAAAATGGAAGGTCACCAAATGGTCGTTATTGTTTCAGCCATGGGAAAATCTACAGACCATCTGATGGAGCTGGCCAAAAAGATTTCGACATATCCCAATTCCCGGGAAATGGATGTGTTGCTAACAACAGGTGAACAGGTATCGATTTCACTTTTGGCCATGGCCTTGTGGGATCAGGGAACGCCAGCCATATCTTTCACAGGTTCTCAGTTGAATATTATGACAACATCCACTCATCAAAAAGCAAGAATCCTTGATATCGATGTGGGGAAAATTCACCAGGAGCTGGCAAAAGATAAGGTGGTGGTCGTTGCCGGCTTTCAGGGAGTGGGAAAAGACCAGGAGCTGACTACTTTGGGAAGAGGTGGCAGTGACACCTCGGCCGTGGCTCTGGCAGCTAAACTGCGGGCATCCTGTGAGATTTACACCGACGTGGATGGAATCTACACGATGGATCCAAGAAAACTCAAAAACGCCAAAAAACTGGAGACTATAACATCTGAAGAAATGATGGAAATGGCCAGTCTTGGTGCCGGTGTACTTCATCACCGGTCGGTGGAATTGGCGCATAAATTTAGAGTTCCTCTTTACGTTGCATCGGCTTTTGATGAGATCCCAGGGACAAAAATTGTAAATGGAGGAAGTGAAGAAATGGAAGAGAGCGTTGTTACAGGAATGACTTCCAGTCATTCCGATATACAGGTTGCATTGATGTACCTGCCGGCCAACATGAACAGTTTGCGTCGAATTTTCTCTGAAATGGCTGAAAAAGAAGTGAATGTGGACATGATTTCTCAAATGACGGCCAGCAAAAACAGGATGCATGTCAGTTTTACTGTTCCAAGAGAAGACGCGGAAGTGGCCCGAGAGATGATGGAATCCTGGAAAAAAGAAGATGATGTCATTCAATGGGAAATTAATGAAAACATTGTCAAAATGGCTATTGTAGGTTTAGGGATGAGATCGCACTCTGGTGTTGCTGGGAAAGTTTTTGAGCTGCTGGCAGAAAACCAAATTGAAATCAAAATGGTTACCACATCAGAAATCAATCTTTCATGGGTGATTGATGCCAAGGATGAAGCAAAAGCTATCCAAGTCATAGGAGATGGTTTCAACTTGACTGATACAGATACAGAGATATAAAGAATGCCCCTTTTTACAAAGGGGCATTCTTTTTATCCAAAATCATCATAGAAAATCACGTCATCTGTAAATCCTTTTTCCTTCAGCTTTTCAATAGCGGATTCAATCATCACTGGGCTGCCACAAAGATAAGCTTCTTTATTCTCTGCGTCCTCAAGATACTTTTCGATGGAATCCGTGACGCGCCCCCGATCTCCTTCCCATGGATCATCGTCACTGACCCTTGACAGTATAGGCTTATAGGAAAAGTTAGGAAGCGTTTTTTCAAACTCTCGCATTTCATCTGCCAGAACCAAATCTTTTTCGGTTTTGGCACCAAAGAAGAAAGTGGTCTTTCGGTCGATGCCTTCCTCTTTTATTTGATACAAAATGCTGCGAATGGGGGCCAGGCCGGTACCCACAGCAATGAGGATGATCTCTGCATCGCTGTCTGTTTGAATATAGAAATCACCAAAGGGCCCGTTGAAGGAAACCTCGTCGCCTTCATCCAGAAACTGATGAACATATGTTGTTACAAGGCCTTCCTCCACGTATCCGATGATTAACTCAATATTTTCCTTATCGGAAGCAGACGAAGCCAGGGAGTAAGCTCGAAATACTTCTTCCGGGTTTCCGGGATAAGGTGGAGCCAGTAACTGTACATATTGACCCGGTATAAAATCAATTTCCTGACCGTCGGTGATTCGAATTCGCAAAAAGCGAATGGTGTCCGTCAGCTCTTTAATGCTATCTACAACAGCCTCGTATTTTTTGGCGTTTAACAGGTCCTCCGGAATGCTGAGCTGCATATCTGACTTAACCTTTACCTGACAGGACAATCGGATATTATTTTCCATGTCTTCCTCTGTGAGAAAGGATGTTTCTGTTGGGAGAACAGGTCCGGCTCCCTCATTGATACCACATTTACAAAGGCCGCAGGTACCTTTTCCTCCGCAGGCTGAAGGTAAGAAAAGCTCTTGTTCATTTAATGTATTTAGAAGCGTGCTGCCGCCTTCTACAACAAATTCCTTATCTTTATTAATGGTGATGGTGCATTCGCCATAGTTGGCAATGTATTGATTGGCCAGTGTCAGCATTAAAGCCAGTGTGCCGGAAATACCGCTCATGATTCCTATGGTGATGATGATTTGCGTCATTTCTCAGCCTCCTCTACTGTACGTTTGCGATGCCCGAAAACCCAATAAAGGCTAAAGCCATCAGACCGATAATGATCAGCGTGATTCCAGCGCCGTCAAGTCCTTTGGGAATAGGTGCATTTTTGATTTTTTGACGGATGCCAGCCAAGGCTACAATGGCCAGTGCCCATCCGATTCCGGAGCCTAATCCGAAAAAGGCGGACTGAATCAAATTATAATCCCGAATGACCATAAATAAGGAAACACCCAGAATGGCGCAATTTACTGTGATCAGAGGGAGAAATATCCCCAGGGAATAATAAAGTGTGGGTACATATCGCTCTACAATCATTTCAACCAATTGCACGAAGGCAGCGATTAAAATAATAAAAACGATAAAACGAAGATACTCTAAATCATAGGGAACCAATATGTGGTGATAAATAAGGTAGTTAAGAATAGAGGTTCCGGTTAAGACAAATGTGACAGCCTGGCCCAACCCCCATGCCGTTTTGATCTCTTTTGAAACAGCGATGAAAGAGCACATCCCGAGAAAGTTGGCCAAGATCATATTATTGGTAAATATAGATGCCATAAAGATGACCATTGGATTAATGTCCATTACTTAGCACCTCCTGAGGCTGGTATATTTCCGTCCTTATCAGGGATATAGGTATTGGCAATCCAGATTAGGATTCCCAGCATGAAGAAGGCGCCGGGTGGCATAATCATAAAGACCCAATTTGTCCAGTCCTCTCCAAGTATATTAATGCCGAACAAAGAACCAAAACCTAGCAGTTCCCGGAAAAAGGCGATAAAAAGCAGCACAGCACTGTAACCAACTCCAGAGGCAATTCCATCGATAAAAGATGTTAAAGGTGGGTTGTTCTGTGCGAAAACTTCACAGCGGCCCATGATAATACAGTTGGTGATAATCAGTCCGACATAAGGACCCAGTGCTTCGCTCATGGCGGGCCAATAGGCTTTCAGCACAATATCCACAATGATAACATAAGCAGAAATGATGAGTGTCTGAACCATCATCCGGATATGTTTTGGCGTGAATTTTCGTATGATGGATACGGTAAGGCTGGAAAAGGAAGCAACAAAGATCAGCCCAATGCCCATTACCAGCGAATTGATCAGTAAATTCGTGACGGCAAGAGCGGAACAAATCCCCAATATTTGACGAGTAACCGGATTATCCTTAAAAACGCCGAGAGAAAAGATATTTTTAATTTTTCTAATCATTTTCTAACGCCTCCCGGGTTTCTGACATAAATTCCTGCATATTGTTGTTGAAAATATCACGTACAGCATTGGAAGTGCCGGTAGCTCCTGAAATAGCATCTACTTGGCCGTCAGGGTCTGGTCTGTATACCAAAAATTCTTCTGATTCATCCGGATCAATCTCAATTCCTCTGAACTGTTCTTTAAAGGATTCCTCATCTATGCGGGCTCCAAGGCCAGGTGTTTCATTATGAGATAGGAATTCGATGCCCAGTACCTCTTCAAAATCAGTTGAAAGAGAAACCAGTCCTCTCAATTCACCCCAAACAGCTCCGCCAGAAATAGGAACAATATATGCGATGAGTTCGCCTTCCTCACTATAGCCCTCAAAGAGCCTTCTTCCCTTTATTTCAATCTCTTTAACATGTGTTTCGTACAATTCGTTGACATTCCCTGCGCTTTTGTCTTCCGGCAGTTTATCCAATACATAAAGGAAAGAAAGTTGATCGGAAAGCTGTTCGTTTAATTCGATTCTTTCGATGGTTATAGCATTTATGCCTGCAAGGACGGAAGTATAAAAAACGGTTACGACCACCATAAACAGAATTGGCTTCAGAGTGAATTTTTTCATACTTTCACCTTCTTTCCGGAGGCTTTAAGTGCTTTGACGCCTTCATCCATAATGGGTACAAAAGTATTCATTATGAGCACAGAAAAAGCAGCACCTTCAATAAAAATACCAAAATGACGAATCGTAACGGTAATGACTCCGATTAGGATTCCATAAGCCCACTTGGCGGGGACTGTTTTAGGTGAAGTGACAGGATCTGAAACAAAATAGACAGCAGTGAAAAGAAAACCTCCGGTCAAAAGACCATATAATGGATTGGGAACGTTATCAACGCCTACCATATACAATAAGCTGTGCATGGTCAAAAAACCAATCAAAGCAGCAACCATCGGATGCCAATCAGTTATTTTTCGGGTAAGCAGGAAAATACCACCTAAAACGATGAGGATTGCACTGGTTTCACCCATGGAACCGGAAGTATAACCCCACAGAACTTCGTTGGCGGAAAGCATTTCACCGGTGGAGCGAAAAGCTGGCATAGGTGTTGATTCGGAAAAAGTGTCTAAAACAGGAGTTATGTACTGAACGAACCCACCCGGAAATGAAGTAGCATTATGATTCCAAGAGGCAGTTAAATGCTCAGGGAAAGAAACGTACAAAAACATTCTCCCTGCAAGCGCCGGATTAAAGACATTACGGCCAAAGCCGCCAAAAACTTCTTTAGCAAAGAGTATACCAAAGACGATTCCAACGATTGCTACCCAATAAGGAGTTGCAATTGGTAATGACAGGGTAAATAGGACACTGGTTACCAAAACAGCTTCCGTCACCTTTTGATTCCTTTTTTTAACAAAAATATATTCAGTAGCTGTCCCGGCAACAGCCACAACCAACATCAGCGTCAGAACTCTGAGACCGAATAAATAGACAGCTCCAAGCGTTAGTGGAATCAGGCTGATTAAGACATTACGCATGATGGGTTGGGTCTGAAAAACCTCCCATGACTTATTTGGTGCGACCATATGCATGACCTCCATGATTTTAAAATCTGTATTTTTACTACCCGATATTGGAAACAATAAAACAGTGGGAAAAGATTAGGGAATGATTATACCGGGAAAAAGAAGAATAACGAATAAAAAAACTGAGTATCAATACAGATACCCAGCTTTTTTATAAGTGTGTGTGGTGGGGAATGAGGGACTCGAACCCACGGCTTTATCCACGTCAAGGATACACTCTACCAGCTGAGTTAATTCCCCAAATTACTGACAAAATTATTTTACCATATGTTGTGCTGTATTGTAAATGTATTTCATTTCACTAATTTTATTCAGCAATTACATTTCTTTCTAGTCAATGGCGTGAACGACAAGGGGTGAAAGATAAATGGATTTTATGATACAATAAACTATATTGAATGAGTTCCGTTTGACAAAACGGATGAAGACAAAGATATTCCGGGATGTGAAAAAGATGAAATTGCAGGAAAGTGACTTAATGTGTTTCAAATACTCAAAAGAGGGACTGAGAAAGAGAGTTAACGGATTTGGACCCATAGTGGAACGTTATAGATACTATAAGGTCTGGATTGATACAGATTTGTTTTTCCACCCGAATGGTCTGCATGGGCCGGCCCACATTCAACGAGTTTTGATGCTTACCATTTTGATAAGCCAGCTTTGTGAACTGTCGGAGGAGCAGGAAAAAATACTTGTATTTTGCAGTTTGTACCATGATATAGGACGGCATCATGATGGTGTGGATCCTTTTCATGGGGCAGCCAGCGCCACTAAAATGAAAAAGCTGAAGCATAAAATGAACTTATCATCGGGTGACGAATTAGAGATTGCTTCGATGATCATTCAGCACCACTCCGTAGACGATGCACATGCCATCAAAGAACACAAAAATCTCCGTAATTTTTGGAATCCCGGAGATTATCAGCAGTTGCAGCGGCTGTTCCCATTGTTTAAAGATGCGGACAATCTGGATCGTGTTCGGATAAACGATTTGGATGAACGGTACCTAAGGGACGAAGAAAGCACTCGACTTTCTTCTTTGGCTATGGAAATGTTTGTTTATCATCAAAAACAACCTGATTTAACTTACTTTTTCAAATAAGGAATTTTGACAGCCTGATTTCTAGAGATTAGCCATATTAGCAACCTCCTTGTTAAAATATAATTGTTTACAGAAACTTGTTGATCACTTTGTTCCAAAAATCATGCTGATTAAGCCTCAGCATACGAATGGATCGAAAACTCAGTGATAGACTAATTTGTTTAAACCAGGTCAGTGGCTGCTCAATTCCGTCTGCTGATATCAACACATAGCTTTCGGGCTCTCTTTCTGGTGTTATATGTATGTGAGCGCTGGGTGGAAAGATTACGCTGGAGGTGAAGCAACGGTAAGCATTGGTGTTAATTGGTGCGAGTGGAGTGATTTGAAGCACCTCAAGGCTTGGATCCACGATACTTCCTCCGGCAGAATAACTGTAAGCGGTGCTGCCGGTAGAAGTTGAGACCAAAATGCCATCACCGCTAAAGGTTTGAATCAGTTGTCCGTTTACCGTGATTTTGAGATGGATTGGTTTGCAGCGGCTGCTCTTTACGACCACCTCATTAATGCCATGAAGTGTATAGGAACCTTTTTCGGAATGAATTTTTGCTTTCAAAGGGTGAATCTCTTCAATTATATAGTCTCCGGATTGGAGTCTTTTCAGTAAAAAATCAATTTGGTCCGGAGTAACCTCAGAAAAAAAACCAAGATGTCCCGTATTGATTGAAACAACGGGAATTGTTGGAAATGATAAATCATGCATGGTTTTTAAAAAGGATCCGTCACCACCAATACAGATGATTAAATCTGTAGTAGAATCTAATTGGGTGGTCCAGATATAACCGTGAGCTTCCAAGTTGTCCTTTAGCATGGTTTCCGTCTCCAGGGAGAGGGGTAGTGAATTGCTCAAAACACAGACGTTATTGATGGAAGACATGTTTGGTTCCTCCCTATTTCTAATAAAGAATATATGCTTAATTGCTTATCATAACCATACACATTAAAGAAATAAAAGTCAAACACGATTTAGGCACCATGAAATAAAGTTTGTTTGATCCTTCGATAAAATTATGAGCAGAAAGGCCTGTGAATCAATGTTGCTTAAGGAAGAACAAAAATACAATCAAATTATATACCATGTGGAATCGGTAGATACAGGAAAAACCATAAAAGCGATACTGCGAAAACAATGGGGTGTTTCCGGACGCCTCATGACTCGAATTAAGAAGGAAAAAGGGATAACAGTCAACGGAACATGGGCTCCCTTTCATCAAGTTTTGCAGGAAGCGGATCAGATGGTGCTGAACATGGCGGAAGAAAGCTGTGAGTTCGAAGCAGAAAACATTCCTATCACCGTTCTATACGAGGATTTTGATGTACTGGTCGTGAACAAACCGCCAGGTATGCTTACTCATCCAACGGTGAACATTCGAAGAGGTACTTTGGCAAATGCAGTGATGCAATACATGATTGACTCTAAGGAGTGCTATAAAATCAGATTTGTTAATCGTTTGGATATGGATACTTCCGGCGCCATGATTCTGGCAAAAAATCCATTTGCTCACCAGCAGCTGGCGGAACAGTTGAGTACAACAATGGAAAAAGAGTACCTGGTGTTTACCCTGGGACAGGTAAATGAAAGAAAAATGAGCATTCAAGCACCTATTTATCGACCGGAAACGATACCGGAAGGGGAACCTCCCAGAAGAATCGTTGATGAACGAGGAAAAATGGCAGTCAGTCACTTTGAAAGACTGGAGGTGTTTCCCGGAGCAAGTCTGCTCAGGATTAAAATTGATACCGGGCGCACCCATCAGATTCGAGTCCATATGCACTATTTGGGTCATTCTGTTATTGGAGATACGTTTTATGAACCGGATCAACCATACCGGATCCGTCGTCAGGCGTTGCACGCAGAAGCTATCACGTTTATTCAGCCCCGAACGGGTGAAAAGATAATTTGCAGGGCGAAATTGCCGCAAGATCTTAAGGACCTTAAAACCCGTCTAAAAGAAGAAGAATTCTGAGAAAATGGTGGCAACACTAAAAGGATCCTTCACTAAAAGGATCCTTTGTCAATTCACATTTGGTGGAGACGAGGGGGCTCGAACCCCTGACCTCATGACTGCCAGTCATGCGCTCTCCCAGGCTGAGCTACGCCCCCACAACAATAAAAATTATAGCATATGTAAAGAAGGGATGCAAGATAAAAGTTTATTTGAAACAATTAACTTGTAGCCGGAATCTTTCAAATAAGGTAAAATATAAAAGACGTCTCAATTTTGTGCTTAAGGAGTGTTTTCATGGATCTTTTTAAAACACGAAGTGTTGAAGAGGTGCGTAAGATTATGAGAGAACTAACTGCCGACCTTCAACTTGAATCTGAAGAATGTAAGATATTGGATACGTTACACAGAAAACTGTCGGAGTCATTGAAAAGTCCCATTGATGTCCCGGACTTTCATCGTTCAACGGTGGATGGATATGCGGTGAAAGCAGCCGATACCTACGGTGCTTCTGATTCAATGCCATCTATGCTTAAGGATTGTGGAGAAGTGATGATGGGGAAAGAAACTGCAATCGTGCTGTCGTCTGGGGAATGTGCGTATGTCCCTACCGGTGGCATGCTTCCGGAGGGCTGCGATGCAGTGGTGATGATAGAGCATTCTGAAAAACTTGATGAAGAAACATTATTAATTCACCAGCCGGTGACGGTAGGTGCCAATACTTTGGAAAAAGGAGAAGATATTCGACGTGACGAAATAATATTTGAAAAAGGGCATCGGTTACGACCGCAAGATTTGGGTCTTTTATCCGGCATGGGTTTTCAAAAAATACCTGTATTTCAGAAATTGAAGGTAGGAATCATTTCCACAGGTGATGAAATCATTCAGCCGGGAGATAAACTGGAACTTGGAAAAATCATAGATATGAACACATACAGCCTGTCGGCGGCAGTGATGGAAGATGGATGTGAAGTGATGGCAACGTCAGTGGTTCCGGATGAAGTGGTATCGCTGAAATCGAAGCTGAAAGAGATGATGATGGAATGCCAGCTGGTTTTAGTGTCCGGTGGAAGCTCTATGGGTCATCGTGATGTGACAAAAGAAGCCATCGACTCCATGGGAGAACCGGGAGTGGTGGTTCATGGCATGTCGGTTAAACCGGGAAAACCAACCATCATTGGAAAAGCGGATAAAACGCTGATGATCGGTTTGCCGGGTCAACCGGTATCTGCCTTGGTGGTTTACCGAATTTTGGTTCGACCTCTATTGGATGCTCTGATGAAAAGTAACATCCTAATACCAACGGTCAATGGTGTTTTGGCGGTAAATATTCCTTCCGCGCCAGGCCGGGAACACTATGTTATGGTGAGGATTGAAGAAAGACAACAGGGAAATATGGTGTGGCCAGTCCATGGAAAATCAGGGATGTTATCGATGATGAGTCGATCACAGGGTTATATAAAAATAGAAACCAATCAGGAAGGCTTGTCAAAAGGGGCCGAGGTAAAAGTGGAGGTCTTTTGATTGATCCCAACGAATCAAAAGAAAGGATGAGATTAAGTGGCAAAAAAAGAGCGAAATTTGTATCTGACAAACGTACCATTGAAAGAAGCCATTGATCATTATATTGATTCGGTGAAATCAGTTTTCGCAGGTTTCTCAGTCGAAATGGTATTGGTATCAGAGTCGCACAACAGAAAAACCTCCAGGCCTGTCTTTGCCGAAATTTCTGCTCCGCACTATAATGCAGCAGCAATGGATGGGATTGCCATTAATGCAGAAGATTCTTATGGAGCGTCGGAAACAAATCCCATTCACTTAAAGAAAGCAAAGCACTATCAGGTGATCAATACCGGAGCTCCTTTAAAATCTGAGTATAATGCCGTTGTGATGATTGAAGATGTAGTGGAAGTGGACCATAAAACGGTGGAAATAAGACAGGCGGCCAGCCCATGGCAGCATGTCAGACCTGTAGGGGAAGATATTGTGAAGGGGGAGTTAATTCTTCCTGAAAATCATATCATTCGACCACAGGATATTGGGGCACTTCTTTCTGGAGGCGTCGGCGAGGTGGAAGTGTTTAGTCAAATGTCCGTTGGTATTATTCCAACCGGTTCGGAGATTACAGAGTTGAAAAATCCTCTTCCGGAAGGCAAAATCATTGAATCGAACAGCAAAATGTTCCGAGCGTTGCTTCATACCTACGGGGTTGTGGGAAAAACATATGCTATTGTAAAAGACGATCCGGAAATAATCCGACAGTCTATTAGGTCTGCTGTTGTGGAGAATGACATGGTGGTAGTGAATGCTGGTTCATCAGCCGGAACGAAAGACTATACCGTTGATGTGCTGCGTGAAATGGGAACCGTATATACCCATGGCGTTGCCATTAAGCCAGGAAAACCAGTGATTTTAGCTGAAGTGGAAGGAAAGCCAGTGGTGGGAATTCCAGGATATCCGGTGTCAGCTTATGTGGTTTTTGATCAAATCATACGACCCTTGGTCTATGCATTCCGTGATGAAGCATCAACGAAAGTGGAAACGTTAAAGGCGACCTTGGTCAGAAGAATTGTTTCTTCCTTAAAGCATGAAGAATTTATTCGTGTGAAATTGGGAAAAGTGGATGATCGATGGATTGTAACACCTTTAAACCGGGGCGCGGGTGTTACCATGTCACTGGTTAGGGCAGACGGTATTTTAAGGATTCCGCAAGCCACCGAGGGCTATGAAAAAGGGACAGAGGTGGAAGTGGAGCTTTCAAGACCCTTGGAAGCTCTTTCCAACACTTTGGTTTCCATTGGAAGCCATGACCTGGTTATGGACTTGCTGGCCAATGAGCTGCATAAGTTCAAGTGCAACCTGACGCTCTCGTCTTCTCACGTGGGTAGTATGGGTGGAATTATTTCTATGAAACAAAAAGAATGCCACCTTGCGCCGATTCATCTGCTGGATGAAAATACCGGGGAATACAATGAATCCTATACAAAAAAATATTTTGCTGGCGAGAAAATGTGCCTAATTAAGCTGGTTAAGCGAAGTCAGGGGTTAATGGTTCAGCCAGGCAATCCCAAGAGATTAACAACTCTAACTGATTTATCCAGAGAAGAGATTATGATGGTTAACAGGCAAAAAGGAGCAGGAACAAGAATTTTGTTGGATCATCTGTTGCAAAAGACGGGCATAAAACCAGAAACAATTGAAGGATATCAGCGGGAAATGACCACCCATATGGCAGTAGCGGCGGCCATAAAAACGGGTACAGCGGATTGTGGAATGGGTGTGGAATCTGCTGCTAAAGCCATGGAACTGGATTTTATTCCCATAGCATGGGAAGATTATGATCTTTTATTACGTAAAGAATTGATGGAAACAGAAGAAATACAAAAACTCCTGGAAGTGATTAGGCATAATAGTTTTAAGCAGCAGATAGAGGCGTTAGGAGGTTATGACTGTTCGGAAACCGGTGTCGTGAAAAATATTTAAACTATGTTATTAGAATAGGAGGAAATAGAATGGCAAAAGTAATGGCAATCAATTTAAGCAAAGAAAAAGGTGTGATTAAGACGCCCATTGAAGAAGGTTTGTTTATTGAGGATCATGGTTTAAAAGATGATGCGCATGCCGGAGACTGGCATCGGCAAGTGAGCTTGCTAGGTCAGGAAAGCGTTGATAAGATACTGGCCATGGGCGTCATTGAAAATTTAGAAGCCGGTGTTTTTGCTGAAAATATTTTAACGGAAGGGATTGTCCTCTACGAGCTCCCCGTTGGGACAAAACTTAAGATTGGTGAGACTCTGCAGGAAGTGACACAAATTGGAAAGAAATGCCATCATGGATGCGAGATTTTTCAAAAAGTCGGTGATTGTGTCATGCCCAGAGAAGGAATCTTTACCAAGGTTTTGAAAGGTGGCGTCATTAAAATAGGCGACGAAATAGAAATCTTAATGTGATAACGTTCCTTTGTTGGGGTAAATAAAAGACGTAGGAATTTATGACTCCGGTGAGGTGAAGCTGATATGATAGAAACCATCGAAGGACTTATGACCGAACAAGAATTTCTTCAGCATTTTGAAAAAGAAATTCAGTCCTTTTCAAAAGAAGTTGTACTGATTAAGCTTAATATTGATGATTTTGAAACGGTTAATCGCTTTTATGGTGAACATGTTGGTGATCAGGTTATCCAAAAAATTGCAAAGACACTGGATGAAAACCTGAGAGAAAGTGACTTGGTATGCCGGACACATAAAGATGAATTTATGGTCATGATGCTGGAGACTCCCCGTGAAACCGGTCATTTACTCATTGAAGAGATACGGACCTTTTGCGATGAACATACGATTTTTGCGGGAGATAAAGATTTGAAGGTTCGATTCAGTGCCGGGCTATCCTCTTTTCCTCAAAATGGGAAAACAACGGAAGAACTGCTTGCAACTGTTGATGAAGCCTTAAAGAAGGCTAAGAGTAAGGGGAAAAACCAAACCATTGTTGCAGCCAGCCGCATTTGGGTGGAAAGGAAATTGTGCATAACCAGAGAAAAAGAACTAAGACTGAGCCAGTTGGCTGGTAAGCTTAACAAGACGGAGTCAGGCCTCTTGAGAGAAGGACTGGAAGATCTGCTCAAAAAATACGATGCATAAAAAAACAGGTGCCGCGAAAGTCGGTACCTGGTTTTTTATGGTATAAGAAATAGCATGCGCACTTGTTATGTGGATAAGTCTTTAAGTTCTTGATTTTGATTTTCAACCCTTCGG
>SLLE01000078.1 GCA_007134225.1 Tindallia sp. | reverse complement strand
GCTTCCGTAGATACAGCCATATGGGGTCAAAGCGTATTACTGGCAGCAGAGTCTATGGGTTTGGGGGGTGTCTATGTAGGTGGAATCAGAAACCATCCCCAAGAAGTAAGTGAAATGCTCCAGCTTCCTGAGCAGGTTTTTCCTGTATTCGGGATGAGCCTGGGATATCCAGACCAGGATCCGCAGGTGAAGCCGCGGATGCCCTTGCCATTGGTTTATAAAGAAGAGTTTTACGATACAAAAGGAGAAAAAGAACTGTTGGAAAATTACGATCAAACCATATTGGACTACCTTAGAAACAGGAAAGGAAATCCCAGAGAAGAAACCTGGTCCGAAGCGGTGGCTACAAAGGTAAGCAAGGAGTCAAGACCTCATATGAAATCCTATTTAGAGCAGCAAGGTTTTAATTTTAAATAAATTTAAACAAGGATGGGCGGTGAAAGCTGCCCTTCTTTTTGGAAAACGAAAAGGGGGCGCAAGAATGGATCACCTGGAAGTGTTAAAAAATGCGAGAGAAATATTAGGGGATAAGTGCAAGGTTTGTCCTGATTGCAATGGATACGCTTGTAGGGGGCAGGTGCCGGGAGTTGGAGGAAAAGGTAGTGGAGAATCCTTTGTTCGTAACAGAGAGATGGTAAAGCAAGTGAAGTTGCATTTGGATACACTGGTGCCTAATCAAGAAATTGATACTAGCATTACTCTTTTTGGAAATAAATATCGGTATCCATTCTTTGCGGCGCCCATTGGAGCCTTGGAAATGAACTATCATCCATCTTTAAACGATTTATCCTACAACGAACATATTATTGTTGGGTGTCGGGAAGCTGGAATACTTGGCTTTACAGGTGATGGCGCTAAGGATGAATTTTATGAAGGACCTCTGAAAATCATTCAGAACCAAGAAGGAGTAGGAATCCCCACGATTAAACCCTGGAACAATGACATGATTATCGATAAGATACGAAAGGCTGAAGCCAGCGGAGTCAGCGCCATTGCCATGGACGTGGATGCAGCAGGTCTTATCCTGTTGGCGATGGCAGGAAAGCCAGTATACACAAAATCGGTTGAAGCACTAAAAGAAATTACCTTGAGCACCGATTTGCCCATCATCTTAAAGGGAATTATGACGGTTGCCGGGGCAGAAAAAGCGATGGAATCAGGAGCGGCGGCTATTGTGGTATCCAATCACGGTGGAAGGGTATTGGATCATACCCCCGCGACAATTGAAGTGTTGCCTGACATAGCAAAACGAATCAAGGGTCAGATGAAAATTTTTGTCGATGGAGGCTTCAGAAGTGGTGACGATGTTTTTAAAGCCCTTGCGTTGGGAGCGGATGCTGTACTGATCGGTCGACCATTTGCAGTGGCGGCATATGGAGGCGGCAGTCTGGGTGTTAAAGAGCATGCTGAAAAAGTAGGGAATGAACTAAGGGATGCAATGCTGATGACAGGATGCCATCAATTGGCGGATATCGACAACAGCAAAGCATCAACGATGGGATGAAGAAAGTGCTCCGGCTTACGACATGTTTGTGAGCTGGATTTTTTTATTTTTATATTGACATTTTAGTATTAAAATACTATAATATAAACAAAGCAATCATAATATTATATTATGGAGGAGGATATCGATGAATAGAAAGATTATTGAAATAAACGAAGAACTATGCAACGGTTGTGAAAAATGTGTTAATGCCTGTCATGAAGGGGCTATTGAGATGGTGGATGGCAAGGCAAAGTTGATCAGCGATACTTACTGCGACGGTCTCGGGGACTGTTTACCGGAGTGCCCAACGGGTGCTATTGAAATGATTGAAAGAGAAGCGAAGCCATATGACGAAGAACTGGTGATGGAGCGAATCAAAGAAAGAGAGAAGCAGCAAATGGAAGATGCTCCAATGCCCTGCGGCTGTCCGGGAAGCATGTCAAAAGCGATTGAAAGACCTGAAAACGATGGCTGTTGCAGCGACCAGGGGATTGACAGGAAAGACATTTCTGGTTCTTCACAGAGTGTTCCTTCCCAACTATCTCAATGGCCGGTGCAGATGAATTTGATTCACCCGCAAGCACCTTATTTGAAAAATGCGGATCTTTTAATTGCGGCGGACTGTACTGCTTATGCTTACGGTAATTTTCATCAGGAATTCATAAAAGGAAGAATAACACTGATAGGCTGCCCTAAACTGGATGATAATCAACACTATCAGGAAAAACTGACAGAAATATTTAAACACAATCATCCGAAAAGCATCACCGTCACAAGAATGCAGGTTCCTTGCTGCGGAGGAATTGTCAGTGCGGTAAAACAAGCAATGCTGGATTCACAGACAATTGTTCCTTATCGAGAGGTAACCATTACCACAGATGGACAGTTAATGGAATAGGGTAACTTAAACGTTTCCTTGCTCCTGACTGAAATAATAAAGATTCCGAAAAAAGAGTTGACAAAGAACAAAAGTCTCTGTATGATGGAACGAAATCAATTTGATGCTTTACTGCACTAAATTCGGTATAAAAAGAACAGATCAATGAAAGAGAACAGTAGACAGTGAAAGGTTTTAGAGAGCTGACGGTTGGTGAAAGTCAGCACCGGAATCTGTTGAATCCACTCTGGAGATGGCAGAGAACCTGCCCGGATGGCATCGATAAAGGCTGAATGGAGGTTTTTGTCTTAATGAGACGAAAATAAATCAAGGTGGTACCGTGGAAGTGATCTGAGCTTTCGCCCTTGGCAATTTAATGCCGGGCGAAAGCTTTTGTGATTTTTGAGAAGATGAACATGAAAAAGGAGGAATATTTGACATGAAAATATTAGTGACAGAAAAAATTTCGGAAAAAGGATTAATGGTGTTGCAGGAATCCGGAGCTCAGGTAGACGTAAAAATTAAGCCACCCAGGGAAGAGCTCTTATCCATCATTCCTGAGTATGATGCGATTGTGGTTCGAAGTTATACAAAAGTGGATGAAGAATTTTTTCATCACGCAAAGAAGCTCAAAGTGGTGGGACGTGCCGGCAATGGTGTGGACAATATCCATATGCCGTCGGCAACACAACATGGGGTTATTGTAGTCAACACCCCGGATGCCAACAGCGTATCGGCGGCCGAACTAACCATTGGGCATATGCTGGCCGCTAGTCGAAAAATTCCTCAAGCGCACCAGGCAATGAAAAACCGTCATTGGGACAATCATGGTTTTATTGGAACGGAACTCTACAAAAAAAAGCTGGGAATTGTTGGTTTGGGAAGAATAGGAGTGTTGGTTGCAACAAGAATGCAAGCCTTTGAAATGGAAGTCGTTGCGTATGATCCATATATTGCAGACAGCCGTTTTGAAAAATTTGGTGTTGAAAAGAAAGAGACACTGGAGGCGTTAATCAAAGAGGTGGATTATCTGACGGTTCACACGCCTAAAACGAAAGAAACCATCGGGATGATTGATAAAAACGAATTGGCACTGGCTAAAAAAGGTCTTCGGGTAATTAACTGTGCAAGAGGCGGAATAATTAATGAAGAGGCGCTGGCATGGGCCATTGAAGAAGGTATTGTCAGCACTGCTGGCATCGATGTTCTAAAAGATGAACCACAAACAACCTCTCCACTTTTTGATGTGGATAACGTCATCTTAACACCTCATATTGGTGCCGGTACTGTGGAAGCGCAGGATAAAGTAGGTGTCGGAATTGCGCATGAAGTGCTAGGGGCCTTAAGGGGTGAGGTGGTAACCAACGCGGTGAATATGCCAACCTTAATGAAGAAGGAATTGGATCAGGTAAGAAGCAGTATGAAGCTTGGAGAAATTCTGGGAAAATTCTACTATCAAATGAATAAAGAACCGGTAGACCGTCTGGAAATCATCTATAGCGGCGAAACGGCTCAAATGGAAACACAAATGATAACGCTTGCGGTCTTAAAGGGTCTTATGGAGCCGGTTGTCCAGGAAAAGGTAAATTATGTCAATGCTGGATTAATGGCGAAAAATAGAGGAATAGAGGTCATTGAAAGCAAGCGCTCTGACAATGAACACTACCTGAATTTTATACAGCTGAAAATTCATGCAAAGGATAAATGCTATACCATTGGTGGGACTGTATTTGGCAAAAAAGAGCTCCGAATAGCCGAGGTAAACGGGTTTGTTTTTGATGTCATTCCGACCACCTATATGTTGGTAGCGGAAAACATTGACCAGCCTGGCATGATCGGTAAAATCGGCACCAGTCTTGGAGAACATCAGATTAACATTGCTACGATGCAGGTAAGTCGTAATGTCCAGGGTGAAAAAGCCATGATGGTGCTATCCATTGATTCTGAGCCTTCAGAAGGTGACTTGTCTAATATAGAAGAAGTTCCGGGAATTTTAAAAGTTCAATTGGTTAGGGTTTAATAATGAAAGGACAGTGACGGAGATGAGCCAGAGCCTGATTCGGCCTATGACAGAGGAATATGAAGAATTCTTAAGGGATGAATCCAGAACGTCTGGAAAAGCAGAAAGCATATCTTTTCCAAATGGTGAAAATGATATTAAAAAAATTGTAGATGAGCTTCGAAGAGAAGCAGTCCCAATAACCCTTCAGGGAGCCAGAACCGGATTAGCGGCTGGTGCGGTGCCTTCTCAGGGGCATATTATGAATATGTCTCGAATGGACCGTGTTACAGGGATGAGAAAAGATCAACAAAACCAGTTTTACATTCGAGTTCAGCCGGGAGTCATTTTATCTCAGCTGAGAAAAAAAATTGAACTAAAATCCTTTGAACACAAAGGATGGAGCCAAGAGTGTCAAAAAGCGTATGCAGACTTCTGTGATGCACCGGAGCAATTTTTTAGCCCGGACCCGACAGAGGCCTCTGCAACCCTTGGCGGTATGGTGGCGTGCAATGCATCTGGCGCTAGAAGTTATCGGTATGGATCGATTAGGCCCTACGTAACATCCTTAAGAGTGGTTTTGACTGGTGGTGAAGTGCTGGAAATCCGCCGTGGTGAAATCAAAGCGAAAGGCAGAGACTTAACGCTGGTCACGGAGCAGAGGGACTCATTGAAAATAAGCCTTCCAAGGTATCAGATGCCCGACACCAAAAATGCTTCCGGCTATTATGTTGAGGACAATATGGATGCCATTGACCTGTTTATCGGATCCGATGGAACTTTGGGTATTATAAGCGAAATCGAAATAAGACTGCTTAAAATGCCATCGGTTGTTTGGGGCGTCACCTGTTTTTTTCAGCAGGAACAAGCTGTACTGGATTATGTTGCGGAGATCAGAAGATCGTTAACAGAAATAGCCTCGATGGAATACTTTGATGGGGACGCATTGGAGATTTTGAGACAACAAAAGAAAAAAGGCCATACTTTTGCCCAACTGCCGGATATTGATGAAAAGATGCAGGCAGCTGCATATCTGGAGCTTCATGTGGGGACAGAAGAAGAGGCATTGGATCACTTAGAGAAGATTGAGGCAATCATGGATAAGACGGGCGGCGATGCACAACACACTTGGGTTGCGAGGGTAGATGTGGACAGGGATCGGCTTTTGTTTTTCAGACATGCCATCCCGGAGAGTGTTAATATGTTGATAGACGAACGAAAAAAGCAGTTTCCCGGCATCACAAAACTTGGGACCGATATGGCAGTGCCGGATAAACATCTGCATCGAATCGTAAGCACCTATCGCGCATCATTGAAGCGGCAGGGACTTCAGTCGGCGGTGTGGGGTCATATAGGTGATAATCATCTTCATGTTAACCTGCTCCCGAGAAATGAAAAGGAGTATGAAACTGGCAAGAAAATATATGCTGAGTGGGCAAAGGAAGTAACGGCTCTCGGCGGAGCAGTCTCTGCAGAACATGGGGTAGGAAAATTGAAAGCTCATTTTTTGCAAGTAATGTATGGTGAGCAGGCAATTGAAGAAATGAGAGAGTTGAAAAAACAATTTGATCCTGATGGAATGCTGGGTCAGGGAAATCTTTTTGCCTTTCAGTCAAAGGGAGGTGGTAACTCTTGAGAATAGTCGTTTGTATCAAACAGGTTCCTTCCACTAATAAAGTGCAGTTGCATCCGGAGACAAACACCATCATCCGTGACGGAAGACAGTCCGTAACCAACCCCTTCGATACCTATGCCATTGAAGAAGCCGTGAGGGTTAAAGAAGCGGTTGGAGGCGAGGTGATTGCTCTTAGCATGGGTATTCCAGAAACCGAGAGACTGTTGCGAGATGCGGAAAGTCGAGGAGTTGATCGAGCAGTCTTGCTTTCCGATAGAAATTTTGCCGGTGCAGACACACTGGCGACCTCTTATACGCTATCCCTTGGCATTCGTGAGCTATTCCCTGTTGATTTGATCCTTTGTGGAAAAATGGCAGTGGACGGAGATACAGCGCAAATAGGACCTGAGCTGGCTGAACAGCTTGGAATACCCCATGTGACAGATGTGTCGGAAATAGATTCGATAACGGAAACGGCCATAGAATGTAAAAAGGAAACGGATCATGGATATCAGCATTTAAAAGTGAAGCTGCCAGCGTTACTGACAGTGATTAAAGATATTAACATGCCGCGCATGCCCTCTATTAAAGGAGTCTTAGACAGTCAAACGGCACCCTTCGAAAGGAAGGATGCCGAGAAACTTGATGCCGATTTTCAAAGGATCGGACTGACAGGTTCTCCTACACAAGTGGTTAAGACCTTTATTCCGGAACGAATGAGCGAAGCGGTTGAAATAGTTGGAGAAGCAGAGGAACAGGCAAAAAAGGCAAGAAATATTATTAATGAGGTGTTGAAGGATGGCGGAGTTGAATATTAATAAAAACAAATGTGTTGGATGTGGAAATTGCATAAAAGCCTGCCCTACTTGTGCCTTATTCTTGCAAGAAGACAAAGCGGTTGTAGATGAAGAAAAATGCATACTTTGCAGCATGTGTATTGACACTTGCCCCTATGATGCCATTTCTCTGGAAACTAAGAAATGTTCCATTACTGCTGCAGACACATATAGTGGAGTTTGGGTATTTGTAGAACAGCATGTCGGGGAAATTAAACCCGTATCCTATGAACTTCTGGGAAAAGGGAGGGAACTGGCGGACAGAAGGAAAAGCCAGTTGACAGCAGTGATCCTTGGGAATCACATTCGTCAAACGTCTAAAGAGTTAATAGCACGCGGAGCGGACCGAGTTATTTTTTGCGACCATGAGAAACTGGGAAAGCAACATGATGAGTATTATGCGAATGCACTGACTACGATCTTATCAGGAGAAACACCTGAAATCTTTCTGTTTGGCGCCACTTCCTTTGGTAGATCCCTGGCTCCAAGAATCGCAGCCAGACTACAGACCGGCTTAACGGCTGACTGCACTCAATTGGAAATTGATGAAGAAACTGGCTGTCTCCACCAAACAAGGCCGGCTTTTGGAGGAAATCTAATGGCCACTATTGTGTGTCCGGAACACCGACCTCAAATGGCCACGGTAAGGCCGGGTGTGATGAAAGCGTTAGATATTGATGAAAATAGAAATGGTCAGTTAATAGAAGTAAATTACCGACCGGATATTTCAGAGAACGTCGAGATCCTTAATGAAGTCAATGAAGAGGCGGCAGAAACGATAGCAGATGCACCTATTATTATTTCCGCGGGTAGAGGGATAGGCTCTCATAAAAACATGGCACTTGTTAACCGGCTAGCTTCACTAATGGGAGCACAGGTAGGAGTCAGCAGGCCATTAGTGGACACCGGCTGGAGTGAATATCGACATCAAATTGGTCAGACAGGCGCCGTTGTAGCACCAAAGCTACTGATAACCTGTGGTATATCCGGGGCCATTCAGCATTTGGCTGGGATCAGCGGTGCTCATACCATCATTGCCATCAATAGTGATTCGGAGGCTCCTATTTTTTCAGTAGCTCATTACAAAATAGTTGGTGATTGTGTCGAAGTGTTGAAAAGACTAATCGCAGAAATGGAAACAAAACAAAATTAAAAATACTCCTTGACACCTGGGTCCCCAGATGGTAATCTATTCCTTGCCAGTAAAAGTCATTCATAAAACATCTGACATTTATTGGGCACTAGGTATCCGGGTGTAGCGCAGTTTGGTAGCGCACATGGTTTGGGACCATGGGGCCGGGAGTTCGAATCTCTCCACCCGGACCATTAGGGCTCATAGCTCAGGTGGTTAGAGCGCACGCCTGATAAGCGTGAGGTCGGTGGTTCGAGTCCACTTGAGCCCACCACTTTAAAAAGATTCAAAAAAGCGTTGACAGAGAAAGAGAAAGATGGTAGAGTATAAAAGTCGCCGAAACACAGTCGAGACAGACAGCACAGCTATGGTGACGAGCAGTTGGTTCCTTGAAAACTGAACAGCAGAAAGAACGAAACCACACGTCAAAAGACGTGAAGAACG
>SLLE01000084.1 GCA_007134225.1 Tindallia sp. | reverse complement strand
GAGGTGGCGCTGGTAGCCATTTTGGATGCAGATAAGGAAGGTTTTCTACGATCGGAAATTTCCCTCATTCAGACCATTGGCAGAGCGGCCAGAAATGTGGAAGGTCGCGTGATATTATACGCAGATAAGATTACTCTATCCATGCAACGTGCCATGGATGAGACGGAACGCCGTCGCGAAATACAAATAGAACACAATAAAAAACATGGCATTACGCCGCAAAGCATTATGAAAAAAGTGAGAGATGTCATCGAAGCCACCAAAGTGGCGGAAGCACAAGAATCCTATGAAGCGGAAGGAAAAGGAAGCACAAAACCGCTGACAGGCAAGGCGGCTCAAAAACAAATGAAGAAACTGGAAAAAGAAATGAAAGAAGCAGCACGCAATCTGGAATTCGAAAAAGCAGCCGCCATACGGGATGAAATCATGTGGATTCGAAACCAGGAAGCAGAGCAAGGTTTCATTTCGAAGAAAGAATCTAAATGAATGAGGTGTCAACGTGGCAAAAAATCAAATTGTGATAAGGGGAGCCCGGGAACATAATTTGAAAGATATAAACATGACCATTCCCAGGGATCAGTTAATTGTGATGACAGGCCTTTCTGGTTCTGGCAAAACATCGCTGGCCTTCGATACCATCTATGCAGAAGGGCAACGAAGGTATATTGAAAGTTTATCTTCCTATGCCCGTCAGTTTTTGGGACAAATGGAAAAGCCGGATGTGGACTACATTGAAGGACTCAGCCCGGCCATTTCCATTGATCAAAAAACCACCAGCAAGAACCCGCGATCTACCGTTGGAACGGCAACGGAAATATACGATTATCTCCGACTACTCTACGCCAGGGCGGGAACACCCCACTGCCCGGTCTGTCATGAAGAAATTAGTCAAATGACCGTAGAGGAAATTGTCGATCAAATCATGAAACTGGAAGAGCGGACAAAAATACAAATATTGGCACCGGTGATCCGGGGAAAAAAAGGAGAGCATCAAAAGCAGCTGGAAAAAATTCAGAAAGACGGATTTGTCCGAATTCGAATCGACGGAGAAATGCACGAAATATATGATGAAATAGAATTGGACAAGAACAAAAAACACAGCATCGATATCGTGGTGGACCGAATTATGGTCAAGCCCGGAATAGAACAAAGACTGGCAGATTCCATCGAGACGTCACTGAAATTTTCCGAAGGGCTGGTGCTGGTGGATGTTCTCGAAGGGGAAGAGATCCTCTATTCCACTCATCTTTCCTGTCCGGAACACAACATAGGGATGGAAGAATTGAGCCCACGGATGTTCTCCTTTAACAGTCCATACGGAGCCTGCCCGGTGTGTAAAGGCATTGGCCATATGAAAGAAGTGGACCCGGAAAGGGTCATCCCCAATGAAGCCCTGAGCATTCGGGAAGGGGGGATTGCCGCCTGGAGCAGTTCCAATGGCCAGCAATCAGAGGACGGTTATTATTTTAAAATGGTGGAGCAACTGGCAAAACAATACAAGGCCAGCCTGGACAAACCGATCCGAAGCCTTCCCAAAGAGTTTATAAGGACATTGATTTATGGTTCCGAAGATCATCAGATATCCTTTGAATTTGAGTCACGCTTTGGTGGACAAAGAACTTATTCTTCTGCTTTCGAAGGTGTGATCCCCAACTTAACCAGACGCTATCAGGAAACACATTCGGAATACATGCGTGATCGAATTGAATCCTTCATGAGTGAAAATCCATGCCCTGCCTGTAAAGGAGCAAGGTTGAAGGATATTTCCCTTGCTGTGACCGTTGGAAATCACAACATCCACAATCTAACGCTCATGTCAGTAAAAGAAGCCGTCGACTTTTTTGATAAACTGACGCTCAGCGACCAGAAAATGATGATTGCCAAGCAGATTTTCAAAGAAATTCGTGAACGCTTGTATTTCCTCAAAGACGTTGGTTTGGACTACCTGACTTTGGCAAGAAGCGCCGGCACACTTTCCGGCGGAGAATCCCAGCGGATAAGGCTGGCAACACAAATTGGTTCCAGTCTGGTGGGCGTTTTATACATTCTGGATGAGCCCAGCATAGGCCTACATCAACGAGACAACAAAAGACTGCTGAAAACCCTTCGCAACCTGACGGACCTGGGGAATACGGTGGTAGTGGTGGAACACGATGAAGATACCATTATGCATGCAGATCACATTGTGGATATCGGCCCCGGTGCCGGAATCCATGGCGGTCAACTGGTAGCACAGGGGACCGCAAAGGATATCATGGATACGCCGGAATCCATTACAGGTCAGTATTTAAATGGAACTAAAAAAATCCAAGTGCCTTCCACCCGACGAAAACCTGATGGAAAGAAGATTCAGGTGAAGGGCGCGGCGGCCAACAACCTAAAAAATCTGGATGTTGACTTTCCGCTGGGTGTGATGATCTGTGTGACGGGGGTCTCCGGATCCGGCAAAAGCACCTTGGTCAACGAAGTCCTCTATAAACGGCTGGCACAGGAATTTTACAAATCCAGAGAAAAGCCAGGTGCGCATAACACAGTAAACGGAATGGAACATATTGACAAAGTAATCAAAGTGAGCCAGGATCCTATTGGTCGAACACCCAGATCCAACCCGGCCACCTATACTGGTGTTTTTGATCACATACGGGACTTGTTTGCACAGACTCCCACAGCAAAAATGCGAGGATATCAGAAGGGCAGGTTCAGTTTTAACCTGAAGGGCGGAAGGTGTGAGGCATGCAAAGGTGATGGGATCATCAAAATCGAAATGCACTTTCTGCCGGACGTGTATATACCCTGTGAAGTGTGCAAGGGAAAACGCTATAACCGGGAAACCCTGGAAGTGAAGTACAAGGGAAAAAGCATTGCCGATGTACTGGCAATGAATGTGGAAGAAGCACTGTTATTCTTTGACAGCATCCCCTCCATTAAGCGAAAGCTTCAAACAATGTTGGATGTAGGGCTAAGCTACATCCAACTGGGGCAGCCGTCCACCCAGCTCTCTGGTGGAGAAGCACAGCGCATCAAGTTGTCAACAGAGCTGGGTAAAAAAAGCACCGGCAACACTTTTTACGTACTGGATGAACCAACAACCGGCCTTCATATTGCCGATGTGGAGACCTTGATTACCGTGCTGCAGCGTTTGGTTGATGCAGGGAATACGGTGGTGGTTATTGAACACAATTTGGAAGTTGTGAAAACGGCAGACCATCTAATTGACCTGGGGCCGGAAGGCGGCTCGGAAGGAGGAACACTGGTGGCGTCTGGAACACCAGAAAAAGTTGCAGAATGCCCTGATTCCTACACGGGGTTGTTTTTAAAATCAGCCCTGGAACAAGGGATGAATCATCGAAAAGCTCAATAAGTCAAAAAACACAGAGGAGGAAGAACATGGGACGCATAGGATTTCAAGAACTGGCACTGGTATTTGGACTGGCACTTCTCATCTTTGGACCGGCAAAATTGCCGGAAATAGGGAAATCCCTTGGAAAAGGGATTCGTGAGTTTAAAAGTGCCACAACTGAGGCGATTTCGGAAAAAAAAGTGGATGACAGCGAGAAAAAGGAGGATTCTGGAGAAAACAGTAGTAAAGAAGATAATGAATAAGGAGTTTCTTATGTTATTTAATTGAAAGTCAATGGGAATATGTTATAATATACAGGATATTAGAAATCGACAATAATGACAGCGTAAATCAGTGAAATCGTTTACTTGAATAGAAAGCGAGGTGTTACAATGGGTAGAATAGGTTTTCAGGAAATTCTATTGGTGTTTGGACTGGCGTTGTTGATTTTTGGCCCGTCAAAACTGCCAGAAATTGGCAAATCCATGGGCAAGGGAATTCGGGAGTTTAAAACGGCAACGAAGGAAATAACGGATAGTGTTAGTTTAGATGAAGGTTCTTCAGATAAAAAATGAAGCAGGCCTAAAGGCGGGTGAGTGAAGTGAGATTTGGTTTTATGGAAATTTTACTGGTAGGTGGAATTGTGTTGCTGGTCTTTGGACCAGGAAGATTTAGCCTTTTGGGAAAATCCTTCAAAAAAAGTACTGATGAATACAAGAACGAATCAGAGAAACAAACGAAACAATAATGGAAGCTAGGTGGGGTTCCTTGGAACAAGAGACAAAATCCATGAGTCTGATTCAGCATCTGGAAGAATTCAGAAAAAGACTGATAACATGCCTGATTGCAATTGTGGTTACTTCGGCAGCCAGTTTCTTATATGTTGAAGAAATCAGATATTTGCTCATCCGGCCGGCTGGATCCCTGGAACTGATTTATATCACCCCCCCTGAAGCATTAATGGCAAATATCAGACTTGCCATTTTATCAGGAATTATCCTTGCAATGCCGATCCTTGTGTACCAGTTTCTTGCTTTTATCATGCCGGCACTCTATAAGAACGAGAAAAAGATTTTGTTTCCCATCGTCATAGCGATGCTGTTGATGTTTTCGGTAGGAATTGCTTTTGCGTACACCATTGCATTTCCATTTGCGATCAACTTTTTCCTCAAGTTTGCATCAGAGGACCTGATACCGATGTTCACCATTACGCAGTACATTGCATTTGTGACACAATTTCTACTGACCTTCGGATTGGTTTTTCAGCTGCCATTGCTCTTTCTGGTGCTGGGAATGATGAATGTCGTCAGCGCACCCTTTCTACGTAAAAACAGAAAATATGTGTTGTTGGTGATCGCCGTTGGATCAGCCTTGATCACACCGCCGGATGTGATTTCTCAGCTAATGATCGGTGGACCACTATGGTTGCTTTATGAAGTGGGGATCTTGTTGGTGGCTATTGTTCAATTTCGAAAAAGACGCAGAAGGGAAAAACAAGAATAAACAGAAGAGAATCTGCTGATTGATCATAGGCGACGTGCCTTTCATAATGGCAGAAGATCGGTGTAACTTTCTGTGTTATATGTTTAACAAACTTGCTGTAAAAAATGGACTTTCGAAAAATTGCTTTGAGATACAATAGTTATTAAGAGGAACAAAATGAAAAACGAGCATAAAAAACATATAGAAATATGTCTTTATTATGAACGGCCAAAGACAGTTATGCATTGACAAAAATCTATACAATCAATACTAGCAACAGCGTTTTTCTTTTAAAAAATTGGTTAATTAATTAACAAACAAATTCAGGAAAGCTTTAAAGGGGGTGAGTCCATGCAATTGAACGAAGATGATCGAATTTTGCACTATTCTTTGCTGTCCAGGATACTAACAGATCAACTCACAACGGAAGACATGAAAAAACTTGTGGATTTCTCGGAATCATTTTCTTCAAGCAGCGAATCATTATTAGCAGAAGTACAAACGGAAATGAAGAGTTGGGCAACGAAAGAGGACGACGAAGCATTACGGGTCGAATATGCGCACTTGTTTTTAATGCCGGAAGGCGTTAAAGCATATGAATCTGTTTATCGAACCAAAGACAGGTTAATGATGCAGGAACCCTGGGAAAAAGTACGAACTTTTTATTTGAAACATGGTTTGAAACTGGAAGGCGAAAAAACCCATCCGGAAGATCATGCATCTGTTGAACTTGCCTTTATGGCATTGTTAATAGAAAACAAAGAAACAGAGGAAGTTCAAAAAGCTTTTTTTGATCAGCATCTATTCTGTTGGCTGCCAAAACTTTTTGAGGATATGCAAGCCAATCCATATGCGGACTTCTATCAAAAGGCAGCTAAATATGGGGAAGCTTTTCTTCAACAGGAAAAGAAAAGGCTCATAGGGTAAAGAAAGACTGATAACAGGAGGGAAGAACAAGATGAATGAATCCAAGCAAAGAGAAATGAATGTTAACCGAAGGAACTTCCTTAAGTTAACGCTGGGAACCGGGGCGGCAGCAGCTGCCGGAATAGGGATTCCCAAGTTTGCCCACGCAGAGGCGGAACAAAGTCTTGTGGAGCCACAGTCAAAAGTGGTGAACACATTCTGCAGCGTCTGTGGTGGTGGTTGTGCCATCAAGGCTCATGTCGTGAACGACAGGCTGGTGCATCTTGAAGGAAACCCGGATGATCAGGCAGCACAGGGAAAGCTTTGTGTGAAAGCTTATGCAGCGCCTTATACCCTGTACGACCCGGACCGTCTGAAGTATCCTATGAAGAGAACCAACCCTGAAAAAGGCGAAGGGGTAGACCCTGGTTTTGTTCAAATCAGCTGGGAAGAAGCCTTTGAATTAATCGCCGAAAATTTCCAGAAGGCTATTGATGAGCATGGTCCGGAGTCCATCATTTTCTTTATGCGTGGACAGGACTTTGCCAACAGATTAAGAAATGCCATCGGAACGCCAAATCATGTGGCACATCAGAGCACCTGCTTTACGTCACAGGTTGCAGCCTGGTATGCTCAGTTAACAGGCGGTGGAAGACCCTATATTTATGACCTGGAAAACTGCAAATATATTATGGGCTTTGGATTTGATGGATTAGGAAAATCAAAAAACATGCACATCCGAAATATTACACGTGCTCTTTCGAATAATGCAAAAATGGTCATCCTGGACCCGTATATGTCTGTAACGGCTCGGAAAGCCCATGAATGGATTCAGATCAAACCGGGTACCGACCTGGCCTTTGCCCTTGCAATGATTCATGTTATTGTCAGCGAAGGACTGCATGATGAAGACTATGTGGAAAACTACACCTCCGGCTTTGAATACCTGGAAGATTTTTCCAGAGAATACACACCGGAGTGGGCTGCTGACATTACGGAAGTACCGGCAGAGGATATCCGTCGCATTGCCCGGGAATTTGCTACGACGAAGCCGGCGCATATTTTTACGCATAAAAGAGACGCTGCCGGTCCTAACTATGCCAACAGCACATTGCTGGCACAGGCCATTGTTATTTTGAACGCACTGGTAGGAACCATCGAACGGGAGGGTGGCCTGTTATTAGCCAGAAACTTCCCTTCTGCCAACTTCGACGAAACTTTCCCAAGACCTGATTTTCCGGAGCGTCGGTCCGATCGTGTAGATGCCTGGGAACAGCGGGAAATCATGAGCCGATTTACCAATGGCGACTTTGCTACCGTGGCGGACGGCATCCTTAACGAAAAGCCATACCCGACAAAAGCGGCACTGGTCCGAAAATACAACGTACTTGCATTCCCGGAAGCAAAAAGAATGACAGAAGCGCTTAAAAAACTTGACTTTATTGCTGTTTGTGAAATCTACCCATCTGAGATGGCTATGATGGCTGATGTAGTACTGCCGGAACCACACTGGCTGGAAACCTCCGGCGTTTCCACGAGAAACTTTTTCTCCCGATGGCCGCAATTGGCTGTCAGAACACCGGTGGTGAGCATGGGTTACGACACCAAAGGATTTTCCGGGATTATCGTTGAACTGGCGCAGGCCATGGGGCTTGGTCACTACTTTGAAGGCGCCTCTGGTGGGGCATGGAACAATGCCACCCTGGAAGCCGCCGGCACCTCCTGGGATGAAATGAAAGATGATCCAACGGGTCTGTGGGGAGAAGAAAAGCCTTTTGAACCACGAGAAGAGTTTAATACACCCTCCAACAGAATTGAACTGTACTCCACGGTGATGGAAGAGAATGGATTTCCTCCTCTCCCAACCTGGAGGCCGCGACGTGAGGGACCAAATGAAGAGTACCCCTTTAACTACCTGATCAACCGACCACCTATGCACAAAATGACAGAATCACAGAACAACACACTAATCATGGAGCTGTATGGAGAAAACCATGCCATTATGAACAGACAAACAGCTCAGGATATGGGCATAAATGACGGTGATTTGGTTAATGTGGCATCGCGTGTGGCTTCAATTCAGCTAAAAGCAAAACTAACAGATGGAATCCGTCATGACTGCGTCTGTGTCTTCCACGGATTTGGCCACTGGAGCCGAAAGCTGACTGTTGCACATGGTATCGGAGCTAACGACGGTGACTTGATTCCTTCCATGACCCACGAGGAAATGGCAGAATTAAGAGATCCAGGTGCTGGCGCCTGCATGACAGACTTCCCGGTAAAAGTGACCAAAGCCTAAGCTGAGAGAGGAGGATATAAAAGATGAGTAACCGTAACGATCTTACCATGCTGGTGGACCATTCTTTGTGTATCGGCTGTGAAGCCTGCACAGCTGTGTGTAAAAGCATATATGAGGTAACCCCCAGCATTTTCAGAACCAAGATTAAAGAACGTAGTACGGGACAGTATTATTCTGGAATTTCCGCCGGAAGTATGAGGATGGTTTATAAAAAGGACGCCTGTTTCCACTGTACAGAAGCATCCTGTGTCATGGCCTGTCCGACGGGAGCCTGCCATAAAAACGAAGATGGCCTCGTGGTGATTGACAGAAGACTGTGCATCAGCTGCAACTACTGTGCAAAAAACTGCCCCTATTTCGCCATCAGTTATGACCGACCCAATGCGGTAGTGGATAAGTGCTCACTCTGTGAAGCGCGGATCAAAGAGGATATGG
>SLLE01000192.1 GCA_007134225.1 Tindallia sp. | reverse complement strand
TTGCTCCTCAGGACGAAATGACTCGTATTGAAGCCGCTGTTCTTATTTCCGATGCCCTTCGGGATATCCCGGATTTTGGAATCCCCGCCAACCTGGAAGCTTTTACAGATTATGAGTCCATCCCCTCCTGGGCTATTGGTGAGGTGGCGCAGGGTACCGTATCCGGTTACCCGGACGGAAGCCTTCGTCCTAATCAACCAATCAACCGGGCCGAATCCCTTTCCTTACTGCTTAAGCTTTTGAAGGGCCTTGGATGGTAAATTAAAACCGCAGGGACAAGGACGAGTCGGGACGGAGGCGACTCGTCCTTTTGGAAAGTTGGAAAGAAGAAAGCCTCGTTTTTCGGATAGAGCCGCGGCAGTTCGAGTCGTACGCGGTAAAGAGGAGCTGGTCAGTTCCTCGATAGCGTCTTAGCAAAAGAACACCCCCAGATTCACATCTGAGGGTGTTCTTCCTGTTCTTTGGACTTCTTTATGGCCTTAAAGCCTGAAATTACATCGTTAACTTCTTCGGTGATCTGATTCTGCCGCTGCCGCCGGTACTTGGCGTTCAGTTCTGCCAACCGTTCATCAATGTTTTTTTCTGCTGCCTGCATGGAAGCCAGCCGGCTGGCGTTTTCCGAGGCCAGGGAATAGCAAAAGGCCCGGTAGAGGGTAATAAAGAAATATTGTTGAATTAAATGAGAAACTAAATTCTTTTTATTGACATAATATGTGGGCAGTGAGTTTGACTCCCACTCCATCTTGTTTTTCGCCAGTTCTTCCAGATTAATGGGAAAAAGCAGTTCGGTTTCTTCCACAAAGGAAGCGGCTTCCTGTGGTTTGTTGTAGTATAGCAGAATACGCCCCGCTTTTTTGGTTTCCCGGATTTCATCAATGGCCAGAAGAAGACGCTGCACCATGGAGGTGATTCCTTCTTCCGTCTGAGGCACCGGAAAAACCGTATCCACCTTAACGCTTTCATCCAGTCGGTTCAGCACTTGCTGACCAACCACAAGCAGAACGTCTTCAGCGTCTGGTCTCATCGTTTTCTGCGCAAAGGAAACGATGCGTTCATTAAACCTTCCCGCCAACCCGTGATCTGATCCAAAAAGAATATGGATGTCGCTGCCCTTGGCCTCTTCCTGGTAAGGATTTGCTTCTTCACCGGTGGTCAGGACAACGTAAAGGGCCCGATCCAGCACATGACGATACGCCATGGAAGCCGCCGCTGCGTTCTGAAACTGGGTGATGACAGAAGATGCATGGGCTTTCATGGTGGAAACAATGGATTGAAGGCTTTCCGCCGAATTGATGCTGCGTTTAATCGTTTGCAGGTTTTCCATCTACCTCATCCCATTCCTCTTTCAGCCTGTCACTGACGCGCTGAAGAAAGTTTTCCTTAACGGTTTTGTCCAGGCTTTCGCCTTCCATCAACTGTTTGCGAAAGGTTTCGTCTTCCCGTACCATGGACTGAATCATTTTTTCTGACTGGTTGATTTTTTCCAATGGTACGTGATCCAGGGTGCCGGAAGTGACCGCCATCAGGATGCCGATTTGTTCTGTTACTTCAACAGGCTCGTACTGTGGCTGGTTGAGCACCGCCCGGATCCGTTTGCCCCGCTCCAGGATTTGCTTGGTGTTATCGTCCAGCCGGGTGCCAAAACTGGCAAAGGTTTCCAGTTCTTCGAACTGGGAATAGGTTAGTTTCAAAGCGCTGGTTATATTCCGGTAAACCGGTACCTGGGTTTTTCCGCCCACTCGTGAGACGGAGGTGCCAATTTTTACCGCCGGCAGGTTTCCTTTTTGATAGAGTTTGGAGGAAAGTGCAATCTGTCCATCGGTAATGGAAATAAGGTTGGTGGAGATGTAAGCGGACAAGTTTTCTGCCTGGGTTTCTATAATAGGCAGTGCCGTTAAACTTCCACCGCCAAATTCCGGTTTTAAATGTGTGGAGCGTTCCAGCAGCCGGGAATGAATATAGAAAATATCGCCAGGATAGGCTTCCCGTCCGGGGGGGCGTTCCAGCAGCAGCGACAGTTCACGGTATGCCCGGGCGTGCCGGGTCAGGTCATCGTAAACGATCAGGACATCCCTGCCTTTTTCCATAAAATACTCGCCCAGCGAAGTGGCAGCATAAGGGGCAATAAATGAAACTCCCGGTGCGGATTCGGAACCAGCTACCATGACTACGGTATAATCCATGGCGTCATGTTCCTTTAACACCTCAATCACCTTGGCGACAGCGGTGATTTGCTGTCCAACGGCACAATAAATGCAGACCACATCTGCCTCCCGCTGGTTGATAATGGCATCGATGGCAATGGCAGTCTTCCCGGTTTGCCGGTCGCCCAGAATCAGTTCACGCTGGCCTTTGCCGATGGGCACCACGGAATCGATGACTTTCAGGCCCGTTTGCAGGGGCTTGTTCACCGGCGCCCGGTGCATGATGGGAGGTGCTTCCCGTTCAATGGGCATTCGCTTGTCTGTTTCAATGGGGCCTAAATCGTCCAGGGGTTCTCCCAGAGGTGTGATGACCCGTCCCAACACGTCTTTGGACACAGGAATGTCGGCCACCTGGTAACTACGCGTCACCCTGTCGCCTGACTGAATTTGTTTGTATTCTCCCAACAAGATGACACCAACGGAACGGGCATCCAGGTTAAAGGCCATTCCCATGGTACCTCCGGGAAATTTGATAAGCTCCTGGTTTTTAACGGCCTTTAGCCCTTTGATGACAGCGATGCCGCTGTCAATGGAGATCACGGTACCGCTTTCTTCCACATCTTCTTTGCCCAGCGGTTGTTCTACCGCTGAGTTGATGGCTTCTTCCAATAGGGAAAGTTGTTTTGTTAGCATGGGTTAACCACCTTTTAGGCCGTCCGTTTTCCAATAATTTGCTGGATGTTTTTTTCTGCTTCTTCCAGATACTTTCGCACATTCGTATGCACGGTCAATGTTTCAAGTTTCAGCTCGTACCCCTGAATCAGTTCATCTTCCACTTCGTAGACGATTTCCTTGTAGGTGCCCACTTTCTCTTTCAGTGCCTTCTCCAGGGTTTTTCTTTGCGCTTCTGATAACGTTTCTGAACTGATGAGGATGATGCGTTCATCGTTGGATTCGATGTCTTCCTTTAGGGTATCTTCATCGATTGACTCCACTTTTTTGATAAAGGAATCAAACACTTTTTCATTGAGTTTTTCTTCTGAAAAGGAATCCAGAATCTGTTCGGCAATTTTAACGGCATTATGCCCCAATGCCGCTCTCAGGTCCTGGATAAACCGTTCCTGTTCATCTGCCACTTCTTTAAGGTAATCGTTGCGTTTTTGTTCCGCTTCTTCTCTGTACCCTTTCATCAATGATTCTTTCTTTTCCTGTGCTTCTTGTTTCGCCATTTCCAGTTTCCTGTCTTTCTCTTTTTCCAACTCTGCCAAGTTGTGGTTGTAGGTTTCAATTAATTCATCTGCCTTTTTCATGTTCTTCTCTGATTTTTTTTGGTTGTCCATGAGTCGTTGCTGCCGGTCATCCATGGCTTTGATCACGGGCTTATAAAACAACTTATGCAGTAAGAAGAGAAGAATGAAAAAGTTGATCATTTGGGCAATGATTTCAAACCAGTTAATATTCATAACGGCCTACCCTGTTATTAAATTCCAGAATGGATTGGCAAAAAGCAAAATCATTGAAACCACAAAACAGTAAATGGCAGTTGATTCGATCATGGCAAGACCGACAAAAAGTGTTCTGGAAATGGTATTGGCTTCATCAGGCTGCTGGGCAATTGATGCCAGTGCCTGGGCAACGGCTTTTCCCTGCCCCAAAGCGGGCGCGATGGAGCCGATGGCGATGGTCATTCCGGCGATCACTATTGATGTCATTCCGATTACACTGACAGAATCCATTCGATAACCTCCCTAATTTCTTCTTCGTTTATTGTTGGCTGTTAACTTTCTTTTTTTCTTTTTTCTTTTTTGTGGCGGAACCAATGTAGACGATGGCCAGGATAGCGAATATATAGGCTTGGATCACCCCGGTGAGCAACCCCAGTACCTGCATAACCACGGGGAAAAATAGCGGGATTACTCCCAGCAGTATGACGGCGATGACACTGGCACTCATCACATTCCCGTACAGACGAATGGCCAGGGAAAGGGTGCGGGTGATTTCACTTATGATGTTAAAGGGAAGCATGATCACCGTGGGCTTAATGTATTCTTTCAGATACCCTACAATCCCCTGACTTGCAATCCCGAAGGTGGGAACCGCTAAAAAGACGCACAGTGCCAGGGCAATGGTGGTGTTCAGGGAGCCGGTGGGAGCGTGGAACCCCGGCACCACGGACAGGATATTGGCGGCCAGGATAAAGATAAACAGCGTGCCAATGAAGGGCAGGTACGGCCCCGGATCCTGGCGGCTCACTTCGTAAATTTGTTTTTTCATGGTGATGATGAGTGCTTCCAGTATATTCTGCCCCCGGCTGATTTCCGGGCCTGGTTTAATGTTGCGGGTGATCAGGTAGGATCCTGCCACCAGTACAAACATGGTCACCCAGGTAAACACCAGGGTGGCTGAAATGGTGACAAATCTCCATTGAAAATAAACAATGTCACTGGGATCAATAATCATAAAATCACTCTCTTTCCGTTGGTGCGGGGGTATTCAGACCTATTTTGGCGATCATCGCAAATTTTACCAGCATGACCCCTGCCACCGCTGCCAGCAGGTTTTTAATGTCTCCTGCCATCAGAAAATAAAGGCCAGTCAGCAGAATCGCCATGCGCACCATCAAACTGGCTGTCATCAGAAGGCCTGGATGCTTCGCCTTTGGCAGTTGATTGACACTCCAGTAGAGGCCGCCAAAAAAAAGGATCCCTAATACACTACCGCCTATAAAACCCAGAATCAATTCATCCGCCTCCTCTATTCTTCTTCGCTTTTTTGCTTCACCCAGTGCCAGGCATTGAGGCAACCGGTTATAATTCCAACAAACAACAGGGTGAGTGTCCAGGAAAACCCGGTGGGGAAACGGTTGTCCAGGTACACCCCTGCCGCAATACCAAGCAGAGTGGGAATGGAGATGGACCAACCCACAATACCAAACAATCCCAGACCAAACATGATGTCGTCTTTTTCATTTCTGGCTTTCATTTTTTTGGCCGCATCCGCTTGGATCTTTTCTTTCATTTTTTCTTCCGGAGAAAGCTTTTTTTTACTCAAAGAGCCACCTCTTTATGATTCGATTTCCATAAAACGTCTTATGGTATCCGTTTCCAGTTTCACCAGCACGTCGTTCGCTTTCTTTTCTCTTTCGTTATGCTTTTGATAGCTTTCCATCAGGGTTTGGTGCAGTTTTTCCAGGGATTCACCTTTAACGGCCTGAAAGGTGGAAACAAACACGGCGTCTCCTTCCTTCACCAGGGTGCCTTGCTGAATGGCGAAATACTCGTCCTGGTTATTGCTTGTCAGGGTCAGGATTCCGGGTTGCAGGCTCCAGACCACATCGATGTGTTTGGGTAGAACCTGAAAATTACCTTCGGTACCAGGAGCGCTGATTTTATCCACCGGCTGGTCCAGCATTGTCCGATAGGGAAGCACCAGTTTAATCTTCATGGCCTTTTGTCCGCTCCCTTCGTTTTTCATCCGCTTCATCAATGGTACCGATCATATAAAAGTCACTTTCGATATAGTCGCTGTATTCATCGTTGAGTATCTTTTCGCAGCCTGTCAGGGTGTCTTCCAGTTCCACCAGTTTTCCTTTCATGCCGGTCAACTGTTCTGTGGTAAAGAAGGGCTGTGTTAAGAAGCGTTCCAACAGCCTGGCCCGGTTCACGATGTTTCGGTCATCCTGGGACAATTCTTCAATGCCCAGCATGGCAATGATGTCTTTCAAGTCTTCATAGGAAGCCAGCGTTCTTTTGATTTCCTGTGCAACGAGATAATGGCGTTCGCCTACGATGGATTTGCTCAACATGGTGGAAGAGGATTCAAGAGGACTGATGGCCGGGTACAAGCCTTCACTGGCCCGTTTCCGGGATAGCACCACGGATGCGGATAGATGGGAAAAGGTATGGGTGGCCGACGGGTCGGTGAAATCGTCTGCCGGCACGTACACCGCCTGGATGGACGTGATGGAGCCGGAGCGGGTGCTGGAGATCCGTTCCTGCAATTCTGCCAGTTCGGTGGCCAAAGTGGGTTGATACCCCACCCGGGATGGCATTTTTCCCATGAGGCCCGACACTTCAGACCCGGCCTGGACAAACCGGAAAATATTGTCGATGAGCAGGAGGATATCTTTTTTTTCTTCATCCCGCAGGTACTCTGCCATGGTAAGGGCTGCATGACCCACCCGGAAGCGGGCGCCTGGCGGTTCGTTCATTTGCCCGAAGATAAGCACCGTGTCTTGGTACACACCGGCATCGATCATTTCCCGGTACAATTCTTCCGCTTCCCGGGAACGTTCACCAATGCCGCAAAAAACACTGTATCCTTTGGTTTTTTGGGCCGTGTTATTGATCAGTTCTGTAATGAGCACAGTTTTACCCACGCCTGCTCCGCCAAAAAGACCGGCCTTGCCGCCCTTTGCCAGGGGTGTCAGCAGGTCGATGACCTTGATTCCGGTGAGAAACAGCTCATCTGAAGGAACCCGTTTTGAAAAGGGAACCGGGCTTTGGTGAATGGACCGACGGGGAACATGATCGCCTAAGTTGTCTTCTCCGTCCAGCCGGTTTCCGAACAAATCAAACATTTTTCCCAGGGTTTCTGTGCCAACGGGCACCGTGACCGACCCACCTGTATCAACGACGGTATCCCCCCGGGAAATACCCGCTGTAAAGGTGAGGGCAATGGCTTTTACGGTGACGTCATTAACATAGGCGTTTACCTCCAGGATGATTTCCTGATGCTCGCCCGTCACCAGCTTGTTGTTCATACCTGGCAAACGATCTTTAAAGACGATTTCAATGACACTGCCTCGTATGGATTTGATGGTTCCCTCATTTTGATCCGGCATGGAAAAGCGCTCCTATTCGTATGGTAATGTACTTAATGAATAGTTACCCTATAATTCATTTTAATCGCATTTATTAATTCCAGCCGTGACGGATGTTTGGACAGACGAAACCCAGGTAGTGAGAGTCAGGTGTTTTGCGGAAGATAGGGATCCAATAATAAACAAAATTGATTACTGTTGATTTGGGTATACGAATAAAGAGTGATCAGGTTCGATGGTAGTAGTTGAAGGAGGAGAAAGAACCATGATGTACGAAAATAAATATTTTAAACTCACCGTGTGGGCTTTGTTGATTGCTTTGCTCTTATTTCTGCTTCGTCAGCTACAATATATTTTCAATCCTATTGGTACAATCATGACAATAATTATATTACCGTTTATAATCGCCAGTCTTTTTTATTATTTGCTTAGACCAGTGGTAAGGTATTTAGCCAGCAAGAATGTGAATAAAACCGTTGCAACCCTCGGTGTGTTTTTAGTGCTGATTGGGATCATAGTGGGTTTTGGTATTTATGCAGGAGGTACCATTCAAGAGGAATTCAGCAGTTTTTATGACACGCTTTTAGAATACGTTCAGCAGGGACAGGAGAAAGCAGATGAGTTGCTGGAACAAGATGAACTCTGGGTTTTTTCTGTAGAAAATATTGAGGAACGTTTAACAAATTCGGCTGAAATGGTTGCCGGGTTTTTTGGAGAGAATTTGTTTGGATGGATTAACAACATCACGACGTTCATCACCATTCTTGTATTGATCCCGATTGTTGTCTTTTTCTTGCTAAAAGATGAAAAAAAGTTTTATGATAACCTCATCGAACTGATATCACCCAAATACAGGATGAGTACAGTATCAATGTTAAAAGATATGGACAAGGTGTTGTCAACGTATTTCGTGGGACAGTTAATTGTGGCTTTCTTGTTAGGGGTGCTGACCTATGTGGGGTATCTTATTATTGGGTTGCCAAGTGCATTGTTCCTTGCGTTATTTACGATGATCATGTCTATCATACCCTTTCTGGGGGCGATCCTGGGCAGTTTGCCAGCTATTTTTATTGCCTGGACCGTGGATTTTTGGATGGTGGTGAAAGTAATTATTGTTCTGGTGGTGACAGAACAGTTTGAATCAAGCGTCATCAGCCCTAAAGTAATGGGCGATCGAATGGAGATACATCCATTGATTATCATCTTTCTTATTATCAGCGCCATCACATTATTCGGGTTTATCGGAGCCTTTTTCGCCATACCCTTTTATGCCATTCTGAGGATTGTCGTACGGCATGTGCAGAAAAACAAAAAGCAAAAGCAGGACGAGTTGGGACGGAGGTGACTCGTCTTGGAAGCAACGGAAAATGATATGGACTTTCTTCGGGAGATAAAAAGCATCTTTGAAAGTGTTTTCAAAGAGAATGGAGGTGTTGTTGATGCCTACGTGGGGATGGTATATTTTGATCTTTCTGATTGTTGCCATGATGATTCCTGTGAACATA
>SLLE01000164.1 GCA_007134225.1 Tindallia sp. | reverse complement strand
TTGGTCCAGAAAATCCTGGTCAACATGGCGGGTAATGGTGCTGCCCCTTTTGGCTTTGGTGCATTTGCTGCGTTCTTCACAGGCCTGGCAGGCTTTGAAATTCTTGTAGTCCCAACCAATGGGTGTTCCTTTTTCGCTGCGCCTCCTTCCCTGGTGAAGTTCCTGGCCTGCGGGGCAGGTGTAGGTGTTTGTTTCAGGGTGGTAGGTAAAGTTTTCTTTGGCATACCGGTCTCTTTCATGGTCTTTTCCAGTGTTTCAATCTTTGCTTTGCACTCGTTGAGTTTTCGGACGATCTCCTGGATTTCCTCGGCACTTTTCCGGGGCTGGCCGTCTTCCAGTTCATCGTTTTTGTCCAGGTCCTGTAAGTACTCATTGATTCTGTGTTCATGGTACTTGCGTTTGCGTTCCAGGCTTTTGGCATTATGGTTGTTTTTCTTTGAATTGGAGGCCTTTATTTTTGTACCGTCAATGGAGACTGTCTCTTTGCCGATGAGGCCCAGTTCATCCATAAACAGGATTCTTAGCTTCTGGTGGAGTTTTTACTCCATCAGAAGGTTAGAATGCGTTATCCATAAGTAGATGGCCCAAATGTACCATTTGGTGGCAGATACTTAGTTTGTTCACCCAGGGACATAGCACCGCTTATCTCCCTCTTGCAGAAGAGGGAGTCTTAGCGGTGGTAGTCATCGGATGAATTCCACAAACTGGTGGCTCACTTCTTTCAGTTGATCGGGGTGATCACGCCGGAAATCGGCGATGGTTTTAAAGTCGGGGACCAGTTCTTTCAAAAGCCATCTGGCTTCCAGGTTTCTTCTGGCTTCGGCTTCCAGCCGCCGGGAAGAGCGTACTTAGTTTTTCTTCATCCGCATCCAGCAGCGTAACTTTTTCCGCCTCTTCCTAGCAAAACATATCCCGCGCCATCACCGAACCCATCAGTCCGGCTCCCAGAATCAGTACATTCATAAATACGACACATCCTTTCCATTTATCGGGATTAATACCTTCTTGTATTCTTATTTATTCAGAATGAAGAAAAATGAACTATAGAAATTAGTAAAAAATTTTTCAAAAAAGGCTTGACAACTTCCAGTAATGTGATATATTTAAATCACAAAGTGTTATATATTTATATCATTTAGAGTTTATATTATAACTTTTAGTTTGGTATTTAACGCATAAGAATGCGGAAAGGAGAAGATAGTGATGAAAAAAGGCAAATTGCGGTATCTGGGGCTTTTAGGATTTATCGGTTTGGGAGGGCTGATCACTGGCAATCATGGAATGTTCGGTTTCTTTGGTTTCTTCGCCTTTTTTGGCGCATCTCTTCAACAGCAGGATGAGATGCTGCGTCATAACCTGGCTCGATCCGGACTCAATGGCTTCGTGGTTTCCATGCTGGGTTTGTCAGCTTCTATTTTAGTGGTGACAATACTTGAGTCATGGAATTACCTGGCCTTAATGGTTGGTCTAACCTTTGCGGCACAAATCCTCACCTTCACCTTTAGCCTGATGCATTATGAACGCAAGGGAGGCGTTTTCGATGACCATTAAAATGAAAAATCGCATCAAGGAATTTCGGGCACGCCACGATTTAACCCAGGAAGCTTTAGCTCAGCAAGTGGATGTGCGGCGAGAAACTATTGGCCACATCGAGAAAGGACGATACAACTTATCCCTGTTATTGGCCTGGAAGATCGCCAAAGCTCTGGAAAGCAGCATTGAAGAACTGTTTCAGTTTGAAGAAGAATCTCAGTAGCAAGAACAAAAGTGACCGCGGGGACAGTCGCCGCGGTCACTTTTGTCTCCTGATACTTCATCCTGTCATCCTCTTCCCTCTTGCACGGTTTTTATCCGATGATTACCACCGCTAAGAATCCTGTTTATGATCACTGCACATATTTGATTATCTTATAAATCATCCAAATGGCAGGTACGACAAAAATGGTCCACACCAACCATAGGATGCTTAGCATAAAAGGTGTAAAGTATACCCCCAAAAGGATGCCAAAGGAGGTAAATGTAAGGGTTAATGTAATACCCATTAACTCATTCGATCATAACGTTTTAACACAGTCACGGCTCTTAGGGTAATCCATTTGTTCTGTTTGTCTTTTTGACCGACTGGAATCAATAGACGGTCGCTGTTGTAAGTGTTCTCTGCCTTCCACCTGCCGGTTTCATCCTGTTTTGAAAGGAGGATCCCAATAGCATCCTCCATGCGGCTGTCTTTAATGCCAAGACCAGTGAGGATGTCCAGTATTTCCAATACATCCGTCTGATACATTAAGGGAAAGCCAAATTTAAGCCAACCAGGTTTTGATTTTCGGTTAAGATTATGACTTCGCTTATATATATGATGCATCAAAATGAATTCGGTTGCTTGTTGAATTGTTTTATTTATTTCTTTGGATCTTCTTTCTTCCGGTACGGCGCTTAATCCCTTAAGGGCTTTGACAACACCCATATGACAGGTATGGGCACCCCAGCATATTTCACAGCGGTCATAGGGAGGTACTTGAGGATCCTCTTCAATACCGTCATTGAAACGCACAAACCTGACGATCCACTCAATGGCTTTTTGCACTCTTGGATCATCCAGATAACCAAAGTGTACAAGGCTCCAAATCATATTCCCGGTCAGGCAGGGAATGACTTCGGTGATTCTTCCACCACCGGTTTTTTTGGCTGTGTTCTGGGAAAATCCACCGTCCTGTCTTTCCTGAGAATTTTCCAGCAGATACTCGCATTGTTCTTTAATTTGCGGCGTTGTCGACGCTCCTAATTCTGCCAGTGCTATCAGCGACCAGACAAGGCCTTTGTATTTCCAGGTGTAGAACCGGTGAAAGGCTTGAATGTATTCCTCTTCCCTCTGCTTCTGAAGCAATTCGTTCACAATACCGATTTCCATGAGTTCTATTTTCGCGGCTTGCACCTCATCGTCATGTTCCGGTTTATCCAATATGTTTATTAATGTTAAATAGCGAGCAGAGGGATTGCTTTTTTCCAGCAACCAAGGTGTGGGGTCTTCTTTGAGCATAGGCATCCACGAATCCATCTTTATTCCTCCCGGGAAATTATTAAAACGAATCTCAACCAATTCGATTCTTTAAAAAAGAATATCTGTTTTATTTATACCCCGAAGCATGGATAAAGAGCAGAAAAAAAGCCCCTTCGGCTTCATTTAGCCGCAGAGGCTTCGGTTACTGGAAATCTTTACACTTATTACTGTTGAATCAGATCCTGTACAATAGCTTCCGTATCCAGGGCAACTTCCATCATTGTGTCAGCGATGACGCCTCCAAAAGGCTGGGCTACTTCGCCGGAATTCAGCTGAGCAATGTAGGTTTTGCCATCACTTTTTTCATAAACTGCCACTCGGCAAGGCATAAGGGGCGATACCATGCGTTCGTCGTCCAGTTCCAAAATCGCAGCAGAGTGCTGGCCGGAGCAGATAGCTAATATTTTGATGTTGTTTATATCATACCCTCTTTCACCAAGTATTTCCTGATAGTCAAATTCGCCCACCACAGACCATCCGGCGTCGGCAACGTTCTCTTTCAACTGAGCCACTGTTTCATCAAAATCATAGCGGCTCTGATGCTCCAAAATCATCTGCATGTCCATGGCTGCCTCTTCCATGAAGAAGTGAGGAAAGTCCATTTTAAAAGCCATGGCTGCAGCTGGATCATCCAATCCCCTGCCGGCATTTTCCTTGGCATGGATGGCATTGGCGTAGGCTTCAATTCCGTCGCTGCCAGTCTGACTGGCAAACCATTCCACGTGTCCCTGATAAGCTGCTGCAGATGAGGCAGGCGGATTAGCAGACGCTGGCGGGTTTTCCAGGATCAGGTCACTGATCATGGCATGGGTTTCTTGGGCTACTTTTGTCATGGTTTCTGCTATAACGCCTCCAAAGGGCTGCGCCACCTCACCGGAGTTCAGTTGTGCAATGTAAGTGTTTCCGTCGGATTTTTCGTAAATGGAGATGGTGCAAGGCATTAGTGGTGAAACCATGCGCTCATCATCCAGTTCCAGAATAGCGGCGGAGTGCTGTCCGGAGCAAACAGCATAAATCCTGATATTGTCGATATCAAAGCCTCTTTCTGCCAGAATTTCTTTGTAATCAAAGACCTGAACGATGGACCATCCGGCTTTTTCTACGTTTTCCTCGAAGCGTCGGGTGGTTTCCTCAAAATCGTACCGGCTTTCGTATTCCAAAATCATTTCCATTTGCGGCTGGCTTGCTGCCATAACCGGGGCCTGCACCATAACCAGCATAAGCATCAGGATCATGGCGGTGGTCATTATTCGTTTTGCTGTTCTTTTCATTTTTATTTCCTCCCTGTTTGGTTTGTTAATGGTTTCTTTACTGTTATCATACGCACTTTGAAATAATGCTTCAGTGACAAAGTCACCAACTGTTATTATTTTTGATGAAACTTTTAAATTGCAGTTTCATACGCGGTATAGTTCGTTGACGGTACAGGGTGCCTGTGATACCATAATCAAAATAAACCTTCAGGAGGCTGCCATGATCAAACTGAAAGATATGAAGGAAGATATCTTGGAGATACTTCCCTTCACCGAGCTTTTAAATGCTTCCGAAAAAAGCATGCTGATGGAAAACGCTTTTGAAACCAGTTACCCGGCAGGGAAATTTCTGGTGGAGAGCGGCTCACTCTGCCAGAACGTGTATGTGGTGCTGGAGGGTTTAATCCGGATTTACAAACTTTCGGAGGAAGGTCGGGAAATCACCTATTATCGGGTTGGTTCCGGGGAAACATGCCTGTTCACCATGGGATGCATTCTCCAGCACCAGCCTTTTGATGCGGCGGCTGAAACTGAGCAGCCTTCCAGACTGCTGGCAATTCCTTCCTATGTATTTGAAGCATTGATGGACGGCAACCCCAAATTTCGGAATTATATTATCCGTCGGCTGCTGGAAACCATTACGGATTTGATGATGCTGACGGAAGAAGTGACGTTTCACAGTATGAATCGCCGGCTGGCAGCCTTTTTGCTGAAAGAAAGCCAGCTGCAGAAAAAACACCGGCTCACCATCACTCATGAGGCCATCAGCCAGGAGCTGGGAACGGCCAGAGAAGTGGTAAGCCGAATGCTGAAAGAGTTTGAAAAAAAGGATCTGCTGGCATTGTCCCGGGGCAAAATACTGATTAAAGATGCGGAAAGTCTGGAAAGCTTAATTGAATAACAAAAGCCTCTACAGCTTTGACCTCAAAGGCTCAGGTTATAGACAAAGTGATTTGTGCTCAGTAATAACGTTACGATCTTGTGTGTTTTAATCGAAAAGTCGAAAACAAAAATCAAAACTCACTCGTGCCCTGCGGGCACTCCGTTCAGACATTTATTTCTTTCGGTTTTCTCTCTTTTACGAAAAACACAATCAAGATCTCCACTAGATACTTTCGCATCAAATCACCATGTCTACACGATTTTGTCTTCACTTTCAACCTCTACAGAATTAAATGCAAAGGGCTATCATTCTAATCAACCTGCAGAAGCATGGTAACACCACTTATTTCATTTTCCAGTTCGTCGCATTCGGCCTGCTGGCTGCGGATATAACTGTCAAATAAAGGAGCTTTTTCCGGCAGTTTATCTTTGAGCTCACGGACTCTTTTCACGATCCATTCCTGTTGCTCATTATTGACGCTGGCCAATTCATCCTCATCAATGATCTTTTCGGCCACCAGTTTTACGCCTGTTTTTTCAAAAACTCCAAGCCATTGTTCTCTGGTTGGATAAATAACGCTGGATTTTTCATTTCCATAGGCATCATCAATAATGATGTAACCGCCTTGCTTCACTGTGTTTCTCAGCTGTGTTACGGTTTCTTCCGGATTCCCCAGCACATCCCCAACAGCTCCAAGAATCACAATGTCATAATCTTTTTCCGTCTTTACGAACTCCGTGATATCTCCCACTACAAATTCACAGCGTACTTCTACGCCAAATTCTCTTACTTTTCCCTTAGCGAACTCAATAAATTCCGGGATCATATCCATTCCTTTTACCCTGCAGCCAAGTTCCCTGGCTAAATGAACACTCACTGCGCCTTTGCCGCATGCCAAGTCCAGCACTCTGGTTTTCTTCGACACTTGAACATGTTTCCTGATCAATTCCAGTATATCCTTGGGTGATGAACCCAGTTCCCACAAATCCTGCAATAAATAGGGAAGGTATGGAATCAGCTCAGTTGATTCCGCCGTCAATGATTTGGCCAGTTTTTCTTCGGTAGTACTCATCCACGTCACCTCCTTCAAGCCAAACGATCCTTTTACTCTTTTTCTGCTATGACAAGCATTTCATAATCTTCTGTTGTGAGCTTGTCTTCCCTTGAATAAGCCCCAATTCTGGCTCCAAATATTTCGATGTTTTTAAATCCCAGTGATTTTAAAAGCCAGCTAATCTCACTTGGCATATAGTACCTTTCGTTGCACTTAATCTCATGTTCCTTTCCATCATCATCAGTATAGCTGGTGGTATTGTAATCTCGCATGGTCATCAAATCAAAACCGTCGCTTTTATAATGGGCATTGTCTTTTTGAGTTCCTTTTTCATGAAAATCATCAATAGAATGAAAAAAGGGAAACAAACCATTAAGAGTTGTAAATATGAATTTTGAAGAGCTCTTCAACGATTTAGCCGCATTTTTCAATATCTCAAAATTCATCTCATCCGTTTCCATTAAGGGGAACCCACCTTCACAAAGCATAATGGCAGCATCAAACTCACCATCAAAGGGCAAATTGCGCGCATCATGCTTCAAAAACGTAATTTTCAAATTCTCCATCCGGGCTTTTTCTCTGGCTCGCTTCAGCTGAGATTCTGACAAGTCAATGCCTGTAACTGTATACCCTCTTTTTGTAAGCTCTATGGCGTGCCTGCCTGTCCCGCAGCCAATGTCAATTATGTTTAGTGATTTATCGTAACCCAGTTCCTTCTCAATAAAGTCGCATTCTCCCAAAGTACCCTGAGTGAAGGACTCTTTATCATAGCTTTCTCCATAATTATCAAATAGTTCTTCATACCATTGTTTCATCACTTATCAACCTCCATATAATTGTTCGGTGGTAGCGTTACCACGGGGACTGTCCCCGCGGTAACGAATGGCGGTTTATCGAGCTTCTGATTTTCGGACCAGCAGCCACCCGGTGCTGTAAAAGACTAAGGAAAGCAGCAATAATTTTCCTGACAGGGTAATGGCATTGGTGTTGTTGGTCATCCAGTCCAGGAGATTGCCCCAGATGCCACTTCGCAGATCTCCCGTGAACAGGGTGATCATGATGGCCGCAAAGATCAGCAAATGAACCGCTTTGTTGGGGCTTCTGTAAAAGTAAGCCGACACCATTACAAAGAAGGACGAGATCAGCGTTAGCAGGAAAAAATGCACCATTGTCAGCATTATATTATTAAACTGTTGGCTGTAGACGGCCAGGTAATCCAGCTGCTGAAGGCCGAGCATAGGCAGGACAGCCTTTTCCAGCATAAAGCCCAGCGTCATCACCGTAGCATTTAACAGCGAAACCATCGCCAGGGAGGTAATGAAGCTCAAGTAATAGGCTTTTCGGCTGGATCCCATCCCTGTCAGAAGACTGAAATTCTCCGAGTGACTGGACACGGCTACTACAATAGTATAAATGACGATGGCCAGAAATAGTGATGCAATCATGCTGACTTTGTCTCCGCCGGCACTGCTGGTCATAAAGACTCCTACGGATATTCTGGGATGCGTGTTCAGAAGGGTAAAGATGCCCAGAACCAGCCCCATCACACCCCAGAAAATCAGCAGCCCCGGCAGCATATTCAGACGATGAAAGGTAAAATTTGCTTTTAAGCATTGCTTATTCATTGGGCAGCCCCCTCTTCTCCCTGCACCGACAGGGTTTTTTGCGATAGATAAATAAACAGTTTTTGAAGCGGAATACCGCTGATTTCTATATCCTGTTGCTTCATGTTTTGTTTTTCCTCGGGAGTAAATTCATGATATACCGCCGCAATCAGGGTTGAGCCAAAACTTTCCCGATGCAGCACTTCCCGGTTTTCCAGCCAGGGCGTTACCAGCTCTTCTTTGCCTGACAGATACTGCGCCCGGCTTCTAAGGGCTTCTGCATCTTCCTGACGGGTAACTTTTCCTTCATCCAGAAAGATGACTTCTTCAAACAATTTGCTGACTTCATCAATCAGGTGAGTGGACAGGATGATGGTTCTTGGGTGTTCGGTATAATCCTCCAGCAATAGATCATAAAACTTTTGCCGCGCCACCACATCCAGTCCCAGAGAAGGTTCGTCCAGCATGGTGATTTCTGCCCGGGATGCCAGGCCCACCACGATTCCCAGGGCGGACTGCATACCGCGGGAGAGAGTTTTAAAGCGCTTTTTCAGGTCCAGCCCAAAGATTTCCACCATTTCTTCGGCGAACTTCCGGTCAAAGTTGGGATAAAAGGCTTC
>SLLE01000134.1 GCA_007134225.1 Tindallia sp. | reverse complement strand
CAGGGGGTCACAGGTTCGAGCCCTGTTGCGCCCACCATTTAGGCCCGGTAGTTCAGTTGGTTAGAATGCCAGCCTGTCACGCTGGAGGTCGAGGGTTCGAGTCCCTTCCGGGTCGCCATTTTTATGGCATTTATTAATTTCATGCGGGTGTGGCGGAATTGGCATAAGCAGAGAACCAGAATCTTAGATTCTGTGTGAATCGCTTAGTTAAAACTGTTATACTTTGAATAAATCAAGATTGGTTGGCGATTTATTAATTTCATGCGGGTGTGGCGGAATTGGCAGACGCACTAGACTTAGGATCTAGCGGGCGACCGTGGGGGTTCAAGTCCCTCCACCCGCACCACATTAATTCATAACTTGATATAGATGCGGAAGTGGCTCAGTGGTAGAGTATCGCCTTGCCAAGGCGAGGGTCGCGGGTTCGAATCCCGTCTTCCGCTCCACACATGACCCATTAGCTCAGTTGGCAGAGCACCTGACTTTTAATCAGGGTGTCCCGCGTTCGAGCCGCGGATGGGTCACCATTTGTATGGCGGCATAGCCAAGGGGTAAGGCAGAGGTCTGCAAAATCTCTATCCCCAGTTCAAATCTGGGTGCCGCCTCCAATAAGTGCGCTCATAGCTCAGCTGGATAGAGCGTCTGACTACGAATCAGAAGGCCAGGGGTTCGAATCCCTTTGAGCGCACCAGGAATTGCAAGACTTCTACGCTTTTGCAGCTAGAGGTCTTTTTTTATGCGTTCAAGATTTTACGAAGGCCGGTTGGTGTAATAGTGGAAATGATGAAAGTGGCCGTATACCGGGAAGAAATTGTTGACTAAATTTAAAAATGGTTGGCAGTCCAGAATTTCGGTAAAAAACAAGAAAGGGAGGTTAATGTTGAGCAAAGTACTGGCGCTGAAAGTAACACATTGGAGCTTGTAGGGGGGATTGCTGTAAAGATTGCAGCATGATGCATCTTTGACCAGCAATTCTGACAGCACGCCCAAATGCCTGTACACCTACTACATTATCGACCGTCTCATTGGTGAAGCCAGCGGTTGAGAATCACCATGGACGAAACCTTTTTCTATTGGTATTAAAGCAAATTGGAACAATTTTTTACTGTTGGACCCGCGCTTTTAGATAAAACTGCGCGAGAAGCCTTGCTGGTAATGGCTTGTAAAACACTGCGAGAGTTGGAAGATTATAAGCCAACAAATCTTAGCCGGTGGGAAACCATCATGGTAAGTGCCATTGAAGAACTGCATCTACCCCTGTGGAAACTGTGTTACCGTTACGGTGAATATTGTGGCTGTTTTTTTGTGAGAACCATTGTGTATATGTGTATATTTTTCTTGTCACAGCTATTTCACAGATATGTCCTTTAAATGTAACAGCTTGGGGGTATAATAAAAACGAAAGCAACACTAAAAAAGCATCTTGTCGCTTACCTTAAACCATCACGAGCATCTCGGTATTGTTTGCTGAAGGTTCATAGGGGTAATAAATGAGATAGTAACACTGATTACATCGAGTTGATGATCGGTGTGGAACTATTTGATCCAGAGCTAATCAGAATCAGGCATTACAGGGGGGAGTACCATGTTGAGATGGCAGATTAGATTAGTCAAAAAGATTTATATTATCCTGGATCTGTTAGCTGTAATCATCGGATACTATGTTCTTACTTTTAGATGGAATCAAATAATTGGGGATAAAGACTCTGTTTTAAACAGTTTGGAGACGATCGGCTATATCAGTATTATCGCCATTGTCTATTTTTCTATTTTCAACTTTATTGAGTTGTACGATTCATACATCAAAAGCACTAAAGCGATTTCACTGCGCTTATTGGCAAAGTCAATTCTTGCATTTGCCCCATCGTATTTTCTATCCTACGGTCTATTATTACTGATGATTTCTGAGTATACTCATTTGGATCATTTGCAATTCAATGCAGGCTTCTTTGTGAGTTCTGTTTTTTTCAAGGGGATCTATGGGCATATGAGACTTGCAAGAACTATGGATGAAAAAAAGACGCATCACATTCTGGTTCTTGGCCAGTCTGCAAATGGGGCACAGTACGTTGACGCCATGCATAAGCATTACTATCTTCACCATTCTATCGTGGGTTTTTTACATATTAAGAATCCTCCGAAGAATCGGGAAAAAGGATCAGCGCCCACCCGACGATCTGGTGCTCATTTGAGTCGTATTGATGAGTTCGGCAATATAGATTCTAGCGTTGAATGCAACGTTTTTGATATGGTATTTGACACGCTTCACTATTGGGGTGGATTGGAAGAACTCGAAAAGGTAGTTAATAATCATGCCGTCGATGAATTGGTTGTCACACGATCGCTGTCCTACGACGAGAGGCTGGAGGATGCGTTAAAACCATTTCAAAGACGAGGCATTACAATCACGATGCTTCTTAAACGTCACAATTTTCGAACGGTGCATGCAACCGTTGCCATGATTGAAAATATCCCAGCACTGAAATTTCATACCGTTAGCCTTGATGAAGGACAGTTGATGGCAAAGAGGGTACTGGATGTTATTGGCTCTCTTGTAGGCATGGTGCTGTTTGGGATTACGTATCTTATTTTTGCCCCATTGATCAAATTGGAGAGCAAGGGTCCGGTTATTTTTAAACAGGATCGTGTTGGTAAAAATGGAAGAGTGTTTAAAATACACAAATTCCGTACAATGTGCGATGATGCGGAAGTCATTAAAAAAGATCTGGCAGCCAATAACGAAGTTAGAGGGCATATGTTTAAAATGATGAATGATCCACGCGTTACCAGAATAGGGAACTTTTTACGTAAAACCAGCCTGGACGAAATACCTCAGTTTTATAATGTGTTGATGGGACAGATGAGCCTGGTGGGCACCCGTCCACCAACGCTGGATGAAGTGAAGGAATACCAGACACATCACTATAAACGGCTGTCAATCATTCCGGGCATTACAGGCATGTGGCAGATCAGCGGCCGATCTGCAATCACCGATTTTGAAGAGGTGGTGCAGCTTGACAATAGCTACATTGATAATTGGACGATTTGGAGAGATTTAAAAATTATTGCCAAAACTGTGGTAGTAGTATTGAGGCGGCAAGGATCTCATTAATCTCGGCAGCAACCATCTGGACTAAAAACATAATGAGACCTTTATGCGTATGGCGAAGGTGATGTACCCAGAATCTACGGAGGAGCAGAATGGAATGAACAGTGAATGAAAACGAAAATGATCACTTTATGCACCATCACAATGGTAGGACTGTTACTTGCGTTTGCTATGATGAATATTGGCACATCAACCAAAATATCTGGTATCCTGTCACACGGCGTTCAAATAATGTTCAACCGTTTGGGAGATGCAGAATACACCATTTATGAAATTGATTTTATGGTACGAAAAATTGGGCATTTTGTGTTTTACGCACTTCTATCCACAATGATTGCCATCATCCTGTTTAAAAAATTCAACAAGTTGTATTTATCTGTGGTGCTAAGCAGTGTTGCGACGCTGACGCTTGCCTTTATGGATGAATTTATCCAGCACTATGCTAAAGGAAGAAACGCCAGTGTTTTTGACATCGTCATCGATATGGCAGGAGCAGCGATGGGTCTTTTGATTTTTAGTGTAACGGTGTGGGTTATTGATAAGAAAGAACAGGGATAAACCATAGGAGCAAGTTTGAGTAATGCCCAATGAATTTATGTGTATCGAATTGATGATATTCATCCGGCAATGATCTGGGGACTTTTTTGGGAAGTAATGAACCTGCTGGAATAACATCTGGCGCTGGCAGGAAAAAAATCATAATGGGTGTTAACACACTATTTCTTTGAGAAATTCCATAAATTCGTCAATCAAGTAAAAGGAATTCATCTTTTTCATCCACATATTCCACCGATTGATCCTGAATGGTCACCGTCATTTCCATGCCAAATTCCTTCATGTTTTTATTAAAGTGGCCCATGAGCCGGCCAACCATTCGTTCTGTTTGGGTGAGTGTAGTGGCAGGGAAAAGAGCTGCAAAACATCGGTTACTCCACCTGGTAAGGGCATCGCTTCGTCGTAAATGGTGCAGTAAATAGTGTTTTAATCTTATTTCGCTTTTTTCCAGTTCTGTCATGGTTAGACCAGAAAGAGTGGGCTTCCATGTAAAAATACAAATATGGTTAATAGTGCCGTTTCGCTCAGATTTTCTCTTTTCCAATTGACAAATCGATTCAAAAACCGTGGGGTGACAGTAAAAGGCAGTGCCTGTTGTTTTTTCATCATACATTTTTGAAAGTACCGGTCCTGCAGTTTGATGGTGCAAAATTTGCTGATAAATCTTTTTCATCGATGAACTGGGCACAATTCCCAGTTCCCGGTATTGGAGAGATGTTACGTACTGATAGTGATGCAGCGCTTCTGATGTTTGTTCAGTTTTCAGCAACGTCTCCAGGTAAATTAAATGCAATGACTCCTCTGACGGCTCCAAAAGCATCGCTTTATCGCACACATCCAAGATTTTATTGTACTGCTGCATATTTGACAGCAGTCCACAGATTTTCATCACATTGGTAATGAATAGTCGACGGTAATGCACTTTTGCCGGAATGACCCAGTCCTCTCCCGCACATTCAGGCAGGTAATCACCCTGATAATACTCCAGTGACTGCATGTAGAGCTCTACTGCCGCCTTTGGATCACTCTCACTCATTGACACGGCGTCTGCAGACAGTGTTTCAAAAAGATCAGTATCAATCTTGTATTGACCATCCGGATTCCAGTAATACGCACCGTTATGATAGCTTATGATACTGCGACCGTTTTCTTCGATGGGTATGTCTATCAGTTTTCTCAACCGATGTACCTGTGTCCTCAACAAGCCTCTTGGATTTTCATAGTTTGACTCCGGCCATAGTTGGTTCACAATCACCTCCGGCAAAAGACTTTTTTGCCGATTGGTTAAAAAATACATAAAAAGTGTCCAGATCTTTTTTGAACTTCTCACTTCCGTCGTCAATGTTTTTTGGTTATTTTTGACAACAAAACGGCCCAGTGTCTCTATTTCGAGATATGAACCTACATTAGAACATTCGTTCGGATTTTCGTTGGACCTCAAAAAAATCACCGCCTGGCTTTCTTTATATATGTGGTAGTGACAATAATCACAGCCATCGTTTATCTCTTTCAGTATACCCTAAGAAAGATATTCAAAACGACATATTATAGAGACTTCTGAGCAATTAATCGAGCAGGAGGCAGCTGAAAAAATCAGCTGCCTCCTGCTCGATTGTAACGCAAATGAAACGTTGGTGCATTCATGATGTAACACCCAATTGATTATAATGTAAGAAAAGAATCGTCCATTGATGTTTATGTTATAGTAGCAACATTATGTCTCCGTAAAGGAGGGAGAAATATTGAACTTTACTACGCAGGAGAAAGAAGAATTTCGTGTGCCAGGTGGCACTAATTTTCTTATTCGAATCCAATACGGACAGCATCACTCATGGCAGGGAACGATCCAATGGCTGGATGGCGGCAAAACGTTGCCATTCCGGAGTATGTTGGAGATGATCTATCTCATGGAAGATGCCATTCAAATCCATACGGGAGATGAATGGAAGAATCAGTTTCGTCACTGGGAAGGCAAGGAAGAAATCGGATAGTTTTTATTTTAAAAAAAAAGCTAATGCGATACTTTGGAGGTGTAAAAAATGAAAAAAAATGAAAAACGGATATTGACCATAAGTGTATTACTGATTTGTTTGTGGTTGTTTACTGGAATAACGGCTTTCGCCGCCGAAGGTGAAAGCTTGAAGACTTTGAGTGCAGCATTTATCCAACAAACTGGAGGTATTAATACCCTTATTTATACTTCTGTTGGCGTGGTATTGGCAGGAGTGGGGTTTATGGTTCGGAAAAAAATCTAACACCAGTGTTTTTTGTTACATCCTGCACGGCAGCCCGAGTGAAGCATGTTAAGAAATCACTTTAAAAGATTTAGGGATAGCATGAGTAAACTGAACAAACTGGCACAAAACTCGATGATTCCCACATCGGGTTTTGTGCTGTGGAGAGGATGCTGCAGAGGCAGCAGGTAAACGTGTCAATAGTCTGAGAAAATGTTACCAGGAAGAGCGGTTAGGTGACACTTAATTAGGTTCGGAGGAATTTATGTTTGTTTTTCCTTTTAATAGTTCGTTACAAATTGATAACACTTTCTAAAAATGGTTTACGAACCTTCCAAAATTCAGTAAAATGAATGTATTCAAACGAAAGGGGCGTGCCTTGATATGATGAAAGATACAGCGAAGCATATAATCGTATTTGGAACAATTTTTATTTTTATTTTTTTAATTTTGTTCACTTTGCCTGTTTATGCTGAGATGCCAGTAGGTACTGTGATTGGGGAAGTTTTATCGACCGATATTGTGGCTACAATTGACCATCGACCTATTCCATCGTTTAACTATAACAATTATACCGCAATTATTGTAGAAGATTTACGATCGTATGGTTTTGATGTTCGATGGAAACCGGCAGAAAGAAAGCTTGAAGTGACTAGAATACCGCTAAGAGAAGTGGTAGGTAAAAGTGGAGTAAATACAGAACATGTTGAACCGGGAATAAAATTGCATCAGGTATTACATACCGATATAAAAACATACGTTAACGGATCTGAAGTTGAATCTTACAACATTGACGGACTGACAGTCATTTATTTTAATGTTTTATCGGATCAGGGAACACTTGAATGGAATCAAGGAGCCAGAATGGCTTCATTGTATTTAGAGAAACCAGCTGAAGAGAAACAAACGAACACAAGTTCTGTTCAACTGGCGCAAAATGAAAAGCAGAATTCTGAGAGACAGACAACAGGAGTGCCTGTAACGCGTCAAAAAACAACTATTGATCCAGATGAGCGTTTTTTACGTCATGGAGATTATCATCCTTCCATGATACCTAATAATGTTAAAATTGGACTGTTTTTTAATCAAAGGGCAGTGCCATCCATAGAAATAAAATCACCAAATGGATTTCAGGCGGGTTTTTATGAATCGGACCAATTTCAACAAATATTCTTACTCGACGAAATAAACAAGATTACTTTGAACAAAGATTCTCATTATTATGCGAGCTTACAGCAATCTTACCAAACATTGTCGCGAGCCAGCAATAAAATGGGAGTGATAGGCGATCTTTCAGATCAGGAATTGCTTTATGCGAGTCTTGATGATGAGTGGAGTATTTACGCAGGGCCATTCTTCAACAGAAAACAGACTGAGGACGCCATCGATAAGCTGACGAATCAGACTGGAGAATCGTGGACATTGATTCAGCCATCTGATAAGCGTGTCAACGTAGTCGCATCTAATAATACCATTATGACGTATCTTACAAATAACCCACTATATTTTGCATCTGCATCAGGAGATTATGAAAAATCGATTATTCAAATCGGTGCAAAAAAATATCGTGGTGCTGCAACCGCTACAAGACAAAATAATAGTGATTTAACGGTGATAAATCTGTTACCAATGGAAATGTACCTTTATGGTGTGGTTCCCCGTGAAATGCCCCATAGCTGGCCAGAAGAAGCTTTAAAGGCACAGGCTGTTGCTGCGCGTGGTTTTGCTGTCGCCAGCCTAAAAAAATATGCTGAATTTGGTTTTAATTTTTGCAGTACTGTTCATTCACAGGTTTATGGTGGATTTGAAGCAGAGCAGAGTAGTACGAACAGAGCAGTAGACCTGACAAAAGGCCAGATTATCACATATAATGGTCACTTGGCGATTCCTTATTATCACTCTTCCAGCGGAGGCCGTACGGAAAGCAGCGAAAACATCTGGACAAATTCAGTTCCTTATATTAGAGGGGTTTCGGATGAATATTCCTTAAATTCGCCGCATACGGAATGGGAAGTGGCATTAGAAAAAGAAGAAATTGAGTCTATATTAAAGAAAAACCAGTACCAAATTGGAGAATTGGAAAATCTATACGTTGCTGAAATCTCTGAGAACGGACGAGTTCTTTCTTTTATGGTCGAGGGTGCTGATGGCAAGAAAGAACTGATTAAGCAGGAGAGTCGAAGTCTTTTGGGATTACGCAGCAGTTGGTTCGAAGTGGAATATGACGATGCAAATGAAACGTACTTTTTTAATGGGAAGGGTTACGGACATGGTATCGGAATGAGCCAGTTCGGAGCAAAGGGGATGGCGGAGGAAGGATATCGTTACAAAGATATCCTGAAGCATTATTATACCGGTGTCAGGATCCAATAAAAATGTATTGACAGCGAGTGTGTTATTTGTTATTATCAATCTTGTGGTTCTTGTTAACCACAAGAGATGCGGGTGTAGTTCAGTGGTAGAACTTCAGCCTTCCAAGCTGACCGCGAGGGTTCGATTCCCTTCACCCGCTCCATATTGGAGAAGTACTCAAGTAGGCTCAAGAGGACGGTTTGCTAAACCGTTAGGTCGCTTATGCGGCGCGCGGGTTCGAATCCCGCCTTCT
>SLLE01000012.1 GCA_007134225.1 Tindallia sp. | reverse complement strand
CTGGCTGGGGCTCAGCTCCGATGGCGCATGCCACTGCTCAAGTGGACCATCCGATCAAACAGGGTATGTGGGGAATCTTTGAAGTATTTGTTGACTCCATCGTTGTTTGTACCATCACAGCTCTCGTTATCATCATGAGTGGTGCTTTTGAATCTGGTGAAGCTGGTGCAACATTAACATTGCTGGCCTTTGAGACTGAAATCGGCTATTGGGGTGTTGTGATTGTAACCATTGGGGTTGTTCTCTTCGGATTTACAACCTTGACAGGCTGGTACGCTTACTACGAAACCATCCTGCGGCATGGATTTGGAGATGAATCGCCCTTTGCCAAGTTTATGCTGAACGTACTGAAGTACGGTTATCCGATTCCTGGCTGGGCACTGGTTGTTTATACTCAAGCAATAGGAATGCCAACAGGTACTGTTTGGCTGTTTGCAGATTTAACCGTTGCCATCCCGGTTTATATCAACCTGATTGCCCTGATACCGCTTTGTCCTAAGTTCTTTGAACTTCTTAAGCACTACAATGCGACAGAGCTGGGCATTTTGCCGGTAACGGATGACATTCAGAAAACCAATCTTTTCTGGGAAGAAGGACAGCCCTTCAAGTCTTACTAAGATGATGATAAAGCGGCTAAGCGTGAATTTTGCTTGACAGCTTAAAGGCATTAATCGTATGATCAATAGAAAGCATAGGTTTTGGGATCCCCCGGAGTCTATGCTTTCTTTACGAGTGGAAACGGGGGGAGGCTTTGGGTATTTCTATTCTAAAAAGGAGGCAGAAGATGATAAGCTTACTGATTAAAAATGCCTATTTACTAACCATGCAGGGAAAAGGTTCAGGGTTTATAAAAAAAGGTGCAATTGCCGTCCATGGAGACCGGATTGTTGATGTTGGAATTAGCGAAGAATTGGAAGCAAAATGGGAAGCGAGAAAAATCATTGATGCAACCGGTAAAGTGGTAATGCCGGGTTTGATTGATGCTCACATACATACTGGTATGGGCCTTTATAGGGGTGTAGCCCAGGATATAAAGGACTGGCTTCAAAAAGGGGTTGGCCCGTACTTTAATCATATTACCGGTGAAGAAGCAGCTGCCGGTTCTATGCTAAACATCCTGGAGGGGGCTAAATCCGGTACAACCACCTTCTGCGATTATGATTACCCAATGACCCGAATCGTGGAAAATCATCACCGCATTGGCGTGCGGGCAAGGATTGCGAGTACAGTAAACGAGTTGCCGGCAGACCTTCACCGGATCAAAGTCGGGGAAGTGTACCCCCTTGATGAATCTTCCGGCCGGAAGAAGCTGAAAGAAGCACAAAAGCTTATGGAAGAGTGGCATGGAAAAGGCAATGGAAGAATTACCTGTATTTTAGGACCACAGGGAGCAGATATGCTAAGCCAAACACTGTTGCTTGAGATGAAAGAACTTGCAGAAACCTATGACACAAAAATTCATATGCACGTGGCTCAGGGCGACCGGGAAACGGACCAGATGATGAAGCGGTTTGGGATGCGGACCATTGACTATTTAGAAAGCATCGGTTACCTGAATGAAAGGCTTATGGCGGTACATTTGACAGATGCCAGCCGCGATGAGGTTCAATTGCTGGCGGAGAAAGGGGCATCGATGACTCATTGTCCTGGCAGCATTGGATTGATTGATGGAGTTGTACCTCCGGTGATGGAATTCATGAAAGCTGGTGGGTTGGCTGCTCTTGGTTCTGATCAAGCGCCTGGGAATAATTGCAGCAATATGTTCAACGAAATGAAATCTGCTGCCGTGTTTAACAAAATTAAAGCCCAGGATCCAACCGTTATGCCTGCGGAAAAGGTGCTTCGGCTGGCTACCATTGAAGGGGCCAAAGCCATTGGCCTGGATCATGAAATCGGATCACTGGAAAAAGGGAAAAAGGCAGACCTGATTATCGTGAATATGATGGAACCAGGATTATCTCCGGTGATTCTGGAGCCGGTCAACAATATTATTCCCAACCTGGTGTACGCAGCCCGGGGTCACGAGGTTGAAACCAGCATCATAGACGGCAGTGTGGTAATGGAGAATCGGAATGTTAGAACGGTTAACGAAGAAGAAGTGGTGCAAAATGCACAGGAATCGGCAGAAAATCTTTCAGAACGAATAAAAAAATCCTGTTGATAAGTTAAGAATCGAAAAAGAAAGAGGTGGAAGAATGGAACTAAAAGATGTTTTGAAAAAAGAAATTGAGAGTTTGGCTGAAGAGCTGATTGAATTACGCAGAGATTTTCATCAACATCCGGAGTTGGGATTTCAGGAATTCCGCACCTCCAAAATTGTTGCAGAGTATCTACGGGAATGCGGCATAGACGTCGAGATGGTGGCAGAGACGGGCGTGGTGGGAGTATTAAAAGGAAAGTCAGCTGAGCCTGTATTGATGCTCCGGGCCGATTTGGATGCACTGCCCATCGAAGAAAAGACAGACGTTCCCTTTAAGTCAGTTTATGATGGAAAAATGCATGCCTGTGGTCACGACGGCCATACGGCAATGCTGATGATAGCAGCTAAAATATTGGCGAAGCATCGGGAAGAACTGGAGGGAACCATAAAGTTTGTTTTTCAGCCCAATGAAGAAGATGCCGGCGCTGCCATTATTATCGAAGAAGGTGTCATGGAGAATCCAAAAGTGGATGCAGCGTTGGGGCTCCATCTGTGGACGCCGCTGCAAAGTGGTAAAATAGGAATAACGGCAGGCCCGTTGATGGCTTCCAGCTATTATTTTTGGCTGACCATCAAAGGAAAAGGCGGACATGGTGGTGCTCCTCATTTGGCAGTGGATCCCATATTCTGTGGAAAAGAAATCATGAATGCACTCCAGTCCATCCAGACGCGGGAGCAGGATGTCCTGAAACCAACGTTGATTAATTTTGGACAGTTTCATGCCGGCACCAATCCGATTATTATCTCCCATCAGGCAGAAATGGCCGGCTCTGTTCGTTGCCTTCATGATGAGGATGCCCGAATTCGAAAACGTTTTGAAGAAATTGTTTCCCATGTATGCAACATGTATGGAGCGGAATATGAGCTGACCTTTAAATGTGGCAATGAGCTGCTTGATAATGACCCAGATATGACGGAACTGGTAAAAAGAAGTGCGGTGGAAGCGGCCGGCGAAACTAATCTGGTCGAATCTGACTTAACGGTGATGCTGGGAGAAGATTTTGCATCTTTTGCTAATGTAGTGCCTAGCGCCTTTTGTTTTGTTGGAGTAGGAGATGCAACAAAGAGCACAAATATGCCGCACCATCATCCAGAATTTAAGCTGGATGAGGATGTGCTGCCATTGGGTGTAGAGATGCATGTACGGGGAGCGATGGCTTATTTTGAGAAGTTTCAAAAATAATGAAAAAAATGATGAAATTGTTTGACAATGGATTGGGTTGTGTGTATAATCAGATTTAGCAAATCAACTGATAAATCGAAGAGCAGGAAGAGTATGGATCTTTTTCGAAGTCAAAGAGAGCCGGTACAGGTGAGAATCCGGTATTTCGATGGATGCTGAATGGGCCTGTGAGTGGGAAACTGAAATCCTTCAGTAGGTGACCCCGGGATTCTCCCGTTACAGAGATAGAATATCGACCTTGAGTCCGTATTTGAAAGAGATGAATTGTTGCTTAAAACAGTTCAATTGAGGTGGTACCGCGAGAAATCGCCCTCTATGCATTGGCATAGGGGTTTTTTGTTTTAAGAATAATAATCTGAAAGGAGAGATCAATGATGAAAAAAATTCCGTATCGTGTCTATCTTGATGAACAGGAGTTGCCAAAACAGTGGTACAACATTCAGGCGGACATGCCTGTGAAATGCAAGCCGCCATTACATCCACAAACTCAGCAACCCATAGGGCCGGAAGATCTGGCAGCTATTTTCCCTATGGAATTGATCAAACAAGAAGTTTCGCAAGAGCGCTACATTGACATACCGGAAGAAGTACAGGAAATGTACCGATCCTTCCGCCCATCTCCACTTTGCCGGGCTTATCGTTTGGAAGAAGCGCTGGGAACCCCAGCGAAAATATATTATAAATATGAAGGAACCACTCCTTCCGGCAGTCATAAAATGAATACGGCCGTCCCTCAGGTTTATTACAATAAACAAGCGGGAATTACCCGTCTGGCGACGGAAACCGGTGCCGGTCAGTGGGGTTCGGCGCTAAGCATCGCATCCCAAATGTTTGGTCTGGAATGTATGGTCTATATGGTGCGCATTAGCTACGAACAGAAACCCTACCGAAAATCCTTAATGCAGACTTATGGTGCGAACGTCATCCCGAGTCCTAGCAATCAGACCAACGCAGGCCGGGAAATATTGAAAAAAAATCCGGATTCACTGGGGAGCTTGGGGATTGCCATTAGCGAAGCAGTGGAAGATGCAGCGACCCGAGAGGATACCAGCTATGCTCTGGGGAGTGTCCTGAATCATGTTATTTTGCATCAGACAATCATCGGCGAAGAAGCCATCAAACAGATGGAGAAAATCGATGAATATCCGGACATGGTGATTGCTTGCTGTGGTGGGGGCAGTAATTTTGCCGGAATTTCCTTCCCCTTTCTGAAAAAAAACATCCAAGAGGGTGCAAAAACTCGTTTTATTGCTGTCGAACCAGCTGCCTGTCCGACGCTGACCAAGGGAAAATTTGCTTATGACTTTGGTGATACAGCCAAAATGGCTCCTATTACCATGATGTATACGCTGGGTCACGATTTTGTTCCGGAAGGTATTCATGCAGGTGGGTTGCGATATCACGGAGAATCTCCTCTGGTTAGCCAGTTGTATCATGATGGATTGATAGAAGGCAGAGCCCTTCCTCAAACAACGGTTTTTGAAGCAGCTATTAAGTTTGCAAGAGCTGAGGCAATTCTTCCGGCACCGGAGTCAGCTCACGCCATTCAGGCGGCCATAGATGAAGCAATGAAATGCAAGGAAACTGGTGAAGAAAAAACAATTCTTTTTGCGTTGAGTGGGCATGGACATTTCGATTTATCAGCTTATGAAGCCTACTTGTCTGGAAAAATATGCGATGTTGAGTATACGGAAAATATGCTGGAAGAAGGACTAAAGTGTGTTCCGGCGATTAACTGCGAAAAATAAACTAAAAACTGTTCTGAACCGCCCTCTCAAGGGCGGTTTTTTGCGTGCACAAGGTTACATAATGTAGTATGATGAAACCAGGTAGGATCATAAATGAAAAGGGTGTGAAAAATATGATGAAGAAAAGAACGGATTTTGTTATAATAATATTGGGACTGATGCTTATCCTGGCAGGCTGTCAGGGAGCAGTGGACGAAAAACCGACAGAGATACATTACGAGCTGGGTGAAAGAAATGTCATGGTGGATGATCTTGAGATTCCATATTTTCTGATTGACAACATCGAAGATGTTCCGGAGATTCCGGAAATGAAAAAAATTGACGGGATTGAAGCAGGTGATTACCGCAAAGGTATTTTTGATGTGGAAGGAATTGGACCGGTGAATGTTTTTATCGAAGATATTAATCGCAAAATGCTGCTGATCGAGCATGATGGCCAGTACTATGGGATTACTCCGGGCACTGGCGAGGAATTTGAAACGTTTCGGTATAACTTGATTGTTGCCTGGGAACTCACTTACAAATGATAGCAACTATGCCCGCCGGAGGCGGGAAAGGCAGAGAGCGGGGACTTATAATGAATTGGATGGAATTGTTTAGACAACAAAAGGAACTGGATCAATTTATCCAGAAAAGTCACCATCTGGAGAAGGAAGACCTGACAGAACGCAAGATACTTGCTTTTGGAGTGGAACTGGGAGAGCTGGCAAATGAAACACGATGCTTTAAGTTTTGGAGCTTGAAAGAAGCATCGCCAGAAGAAAAAGTGCTGGAAGAATATGTGGATGGCCTTCATTTTCTGCTTAGTCTGGGACTTGAGATGGATTATGTTTTTGATGAACTGGAATCTGGAAGCATTTGCAAAGACACAACACGTCAATTTTTGCTGGTATATCGAGCAGTAAGCCAGTTTGAACAGGATCTTGGATATACCAGCTACCATCGACTCTTTCAGGCATTCATAGCTCTTGGAGAAAAGCTTGGTTTTACCCGCGAAGAAGTGATGAACTCCTATCTGGCAAAAAACAAAGTGAACCATCAACGGCAGGAAGAAGGATATTAAAAAATTTTTTCTATTTAGTCGTGCAGAGGATGCAAACGATTTGCACATAAGATAGGTCTTGAAATAAATCTCACAAATGTGTATAATGTCTTTGAGGGGAAACGTTTTCAATAGGATGCACAGGTGGTGAAGGCAATGGCAAATTACTCCAACAATACGGTCTACTTTATTGCCTACGCTAAGCTTCCGGGGGAAATACCGGCTGCAAACGTGCACAGAGTGGTTGGTTTAGGACTTATCATTGATCGCAATAGCGGAGAAATTGTTGATATTTCTTGCACCTTACTTACTCAGGAAGCAAGAGAATTCTTAAAAACCGTACTGGTTGGACATAATATTCACGAAGAAGGAGCCGAACAAATTGCTGTATCCATTAAGGACCGGTATCACGGATTTGCTCAGAAGGCATTGTGCGTCGCCTTGCGAGGCGGGATCGAAAGATACCTTCAGTGGAAAAATGAAACCAAGTAATTGAACCGGCTAAAAATTACACTATTTAATTTGTATACTGCTTTACCCGCCGCTTTGGCATAGCCTGTCAGAGAATAGCGGGTGGAATCCAGTATAACTGGACCACTGATGCCAAGAGAGCAAATGAGCTGAAAGCGAATTAGCTGTTTAGGATAGGGTGGTATCTGTTGTACTGGTTTTTGTTTTATATAAAACAAAAACCTTAATATGTGGAAGGGGGAACAAAATGAGTCTTAACAAAGCACCAAAAAATCATGTTTTTTATCGGAATCAGAACTGGATTTACCCAAGGATTGAAAGAGGCGAAGGTATTTATCTCTATGGAGAAGATGGGAAAGAATATATTGACGCCTGCTCCGGTTCGGCAGTTGCAAATATTGGACATGGAAATGCTGAAATAGCACAGTTTGCTAAAGAACAAATTGAGAGGGTTGCTTTTACACACCTTTCAAGGTGGACGGTGGATACGATCGAAAAATGCGCTGAAAAAGTTTGTGAGTGGACACCTGGAGATCTGAACCATGTTTACTTTGTTTCCGGTGGGTCTGAATCAACAGAGACAGCCATCAAGATGGCGCGGCAGTATTATGTTGAAAGAGATGGGAAAGAAAGTAAAAAGTGGAAGGTCGTCAGCAAATGGAATTCTTTCCATGGAAATACCCTGGGTGCACTTTCCATGACGGGAATACCTGGCCGCAGAAAAATTTACGAGCCGATGCTGATTGATTTTCCCAAAATTCCACAGTTTTATCACTATAGGAACCCCTGGGACTGCGAAACACTGGAAGAAACCAGCATTAAAGCGGCTGAGGCTCTGGAGGAAGAAATTATCAAACAGGGTGCTGAAAACATTTGTGCCTTCATATCAGAGCCAGTAGTTGGTTCTGCGGTTCCAGGCGTCCATCCGACAAAAATCTATTTCGATAAAGTGCGGGAAATCTGCAATCGTTATGACATTTTGTTTATTATGGATGAGGTAATGGCAGGATTCGGGCGTACCGGTAAAAAGTTTGCATCCGACCATTTTGACGTGATTCCGGATATCATGACCTGTGCCAAAGGGATGAGCTCTGGATACACACCTATGGGAGCAACCATTTGCAATGATATAATCTTCAACACCATTATGGTGGAAGGAAGCGGAAATTTCATCCACGGACATACCTATGCCAGTAACCCGCTATCCTGCGGAATCGGCTTAAAAGTCCTTGAAATCATTGAAAGAGAGGGCTACCTCCAAAACGCCGCGAAACAGGGCGACTATTTTGGAGAGAGACTGGAACAGCTTTACAAATACCCCATCGTTGGCGATGTTCGTGGCAAAGGACTAATGAGAGGAATTGAATTTGTCCAGGATAAAAATACGAAAGAACCTTTTGATCCGTCCGTTAATTTGAAAGGTAAATTTACGGTAAACTGCCTTTCGGAAGGTGTTGTTCCATATCCGGGAGGCGGATCCGCTGGCGGAGGAAAAGGAGACGATACGCTTCTCGCTCCGCCAATCAACATTACCCACGAAGAAACGAAAGAAATGATGGACAGACTGGAAAGAGCCATTGATAAAACCTGCAAGCAGGTTCTTTAAAGGAGATACTCAAAAGGAGGCGTTAACATTGGATAAACTGATTATTACCCTGGCACCAACAGGGAACGTACCAACGCGCGCATTAAATGCCAGCACACCGGTAACTCCGGATCAAATTGTAGCTGATCTTCAAAAATGCAGGGAAATGGGCGTATCCGTAGGACATCTGCATGTTCGAGACGAAGAGGAAAAACCTACCTGTGACCGGGCTATTTTTAAAGAGCTCATCGATAAAATCGATGCCAGCGACTTGGATATAATTACCCAGGTATCAACAGGAGCCAGAGGAGGAGGCAATACTGCGGAGTGGAGAGGTCAGATGCTGGACTTGAACATAGAAATGGCAAGTCTATCAACCGGATCTTCAAACTTCCCAAATGCAGTTAATGCAAACCCGCCGGAATTAATCGAGCTTCTGGTAACCAAGATGAATGAAAATAATGTAAAACCGGAAATTGAAGCCTTCGATGTGGCCATGATTGACAATGCAAAATTTTTAATCAAGAAAGGCGTACTGAAAACGCCGGTTCACTTTAACTTGGTGATGAATGTCCCTGGATCCATTAAGGGATCACCAAAGAATTTGATGCACATGATCGAGAGTTTGCCGCCAGACTCCACCTGCAGTGTTATGGGGGTAGGCAAAGCACAAGTGCAAATGCTAACCATGGCCATCGCCATGGGCGCTCATGTGCGAACTGGCCTGGAAGACGTTTTGGTAATGCCGGACGGAACACAGGCTACCAATGAAAAATTGGTGCAACAGGTCGTTAACATTGCTAAAGCAGTGGGACGCGAGATGGCAACGCCGGACGAAGCCCGTGTAATGCTAGGGCTTCCAGCCAGATAAAATGCTACTAAGATATGAGACAAAAGAATAAATGAATGAAAACTTGCATGACGGATGCGAACTGAAGAATATGTTGACTTTTGTCCCTTGAAATAGTAAAATAAACGTTGCAGGGGATGAATAATGAAATATTATAAAATTAGCATGACACTCCCTGAGTGCTGTGTTGATGATAAATTATGAAGTGAAGAAGAAAAGGGGGATTTTATGAAAAAGAAGAGTTTGGTTTTGTTGTTGGTTATGTTGCTGGTAGCAAGTATGGCATTTGCAGGATGCGGTGCAGATGAGCCTGCAGTAGAAAATGGCGAAGAGCCAGCAGAAGCACCAGTAGGCGAAGTTCAGGAATTGCTGTATGCGACAGGTGGTACTGCAGGAACCTATTACCCGCTGGGTGGAGCCATGGCAGCTGTGTGGAATGAGCACATTGATGCCATCAACGTAACGATCCAACCGTCCGGAGCATCCGTTGAAAACCTTCGTTTGCTGGACACCCGGGATGCCGACATCGTTTTGGCGATGAACAACATTGCTGAAGATGCATGGTATGGAGAAGGATCCTTTGAAGGCACCGAAGTTCAAGGCTTCAGAGCCGTCGGTGTTGTATATCCTGAAATCATTCAGGGTGTAGGACTGGTGGATAGTGGTGTTTACACTATTGAAGATCAGGCTGGTAAAACCGTTGCAGGAGGACCTCCTGGAAGTGGTACGGCCGCAACAACACCACACATCTTTGCAGCCTATGGATTGACAGAAGATGACATGACCGTAGTGAATGACACCTTTGGTGATGCGGTTGACAAGATGAAAGACGGACACGTGGATGCAGCATGGAACGTACTGGGAGCACCTGCTTCTGCTATCGTTGACCTGCTGACGGCTCGTGAGGTTGCTTTCCTGGAAATCACCGGTGATGAACTGGCGCAATTACAGGAAGAATTCCCGCTGATTGCACCACATGTGATTCCGGCAGGAACCTACAACTATCGAGGAGAAGACTATGATGAGATCCACACCATTGCACTACAGGCTGTTCTGTATGTACGGGATGACCTGGATGATGACATTGCATATGATCTGGCTCGGGTAATGTATGAGCATAATGATCAGATAGCAAGATCTCATGCGACTGGTGAGCAGATTGTTATTGAGAATGCTCTTAACGGAATCACGACTGAATTCCATCCCGGAGCCATCCGGTACTATGAAGAACAAGGCGTGATGTAATCTCCAGCGAGAAGATTACGAAGTATTGACATGTTAAACCGGGCATGTTCCATGCCCGGTTTGTTTTCCGATACTTTGCGAAAAAACATGAAAACGTTATCCCTAATCTTCAGGTAGAGAAGTGATGAAACCATGAAACGTTACAATGAAAAGAAATGGATCTACGGGTTTGGGACGGTTTTGTTGATTACCTGTGCGTTGGCCCTTTTCTTAGCACTGACACCGGTTGTTGTTCTTCAGATCAGTGAACCATTACAAAATGAAAAACTTTTATACCAAATCTGGATAAAACCGGAGGACACCTTTTCAATTCACTGGACTCATTCCGTTACAAAGCAGCCTGTCATCGAAACCTATTATGTTCAGGAGGAACTCACAATCGGCATCAAAGAAATGTTTTTTAACGAGCATGGACCTAATCTTCCGGCAGGTCCGGAAAGTGGGACAAAATGGGAAATAAAAGATGGCATGTTTCGTGTCTATAATTACGATGTTTCTTTCGAAAAACTTCCGGTGCGGATTGGTCAGGTAGTTGCAGATCACACTTTTTACTACTCTCATCATGAAGTTTCGCTCAGAGAGCTGGCTTCACCTGGTGGATTCGTTGAAATAGAAGCGACAAAGATCTCTTTACTGAAGTACCTTATAAGGAGGGAAACACATTGAGCGACGATAAGTCAAAAAAAGATGAAAAGAACTTGACAGATGAGCAGCAACAAGATGAAGAACTCAATCAGGATCAAAATGTGGAAGAGGAAGAATACGCCGAAGACGGAATGACGATCCTCGATAAACAAAAAGTTGATGAAGAACAAATTGCCGAAGTTGCAGCAAAATACGACAGGGAGTTTACCAGTCGTAAATTGGTAGGCTGGCTTGGCAAAGCAGTTAGTTTGGTAGCGATTTCCTGGGCGCTTGTGCAGCTGTATACAGCCTTGTTTGGCGTTTTTCCAACAACCATTCAGAGAGGGCAGCACGTAGGATTCGCACTTTTTCTCGTATTCGTCCTATATCCTGTAAAAAGAACGTTGCGGGGTAAAAAAATACCATTTTATGACTGGATTCTTGCTGCGGTGGGAGCGTATGTTGCTTTATATCATATTTTGAATTATCGGGATATTATTCACCGTGCAGGAGCCTATACACAGATGGATGTCATTGTATCCATCATTGCGGTTTTACTGGTACTTGAAGCAACCCGTCGAATTGCAGGACCCGTTCTGATAACTGTCGCATCCTTCTTTTTGCTTTATGCATACTTTGGACCCATGTTTCCCGGGTTTATGTCTCACCGTGGATATGCCATTCCGCGAATTGCCACTTATATGTGGATGTCGACAGAAGCCATTTTGGGCATTCCAATTGGGGTATCTGCCACTTTTATATTCCTGTTTCTTGTTTTTGCCACATTTCTTAAGAAGACCGGAATTGGTGATTGGTTAACCGGATTGGCCATGGGCGTTGCCGGCGGCCTTACCGGCGGTCCAGCGAAAGCCGCTGTAATTGCTTCTGCAACCCAGGGAACGATTTCAGGCAGTTCCGTTGCCAATACAGTAGGGACCGGATCTGTGACGATTCCATTGATGAAAAGCATTGGATACCGTCCTGAATTTGCTGCTGCGACAGAAGCTGCAGCATCCACCGGAGGGCAGTTAATGCCACCGGTTATGGGAGCCGCCGCCTTTATCATGACTGAATTTACCGGATTACCTTATATTACCATTGCACTCTCGGCAGCAATCCCGGCAGGGCTATACTTTACCGGTGTTTTCATGATGGTTCATTTGGAAGCGAAAAAGACCGGCCTTAGGGGGCTTACCCGGGCAGAACTTCCAAATCCAATTAAACTACTAAAGCAAAAATGGTTTTTGGCTTTACCAATTGTTGTGATCATGTATCTTCTTATTGGTGGCTATACACCGATGAGAGCTGCATTGTTTGCCATTTTTTCGGCGATTCTGGTTTCTTTCATTCGAAAAGATACCCGAATGAAGCCCAAGACGATTATCGCAGGCCTCGATGAAGGAGCGCGTTCAGCTTTGCCGGTTGTAATGGCCTGTGCGACGGCCGGGATTATTGTCGGAATTGTGACCTTGACCGGACTTGGTGTTAAGTTTTCAACAGGAATATTGATTTTGTCCGGTGGAAACATTTACCTGGCAATGCTCTTTACCATGTTTGCCTCGATTATTCTCGGTATGGGAATGCCGACAACAGCTAACTATATTGTACAGGCAACCATTGCTGCTCCGGTGCTGGTTGAATTGGGGATTCCTATTATTGCTGCTCACTTGTTTGTTTTCTACTTTGGAATTATTGCTGATATAACACCTCCGGTTGCACTGGCAGCTTTTGCCGGCTCGGGTATTGCGGGATCCAATCCTTTTAAAACTGGAGTACAGGCATCCAAGCTGGCCTTTGCTGCTTATCTGGTACCATATATTTTCGCGACACATCCTATGTTGGTACTAGTGGACTGGACACCTGTTGCATTGATTATGTCCCTGGCGACAGCGTTGATTGGTATGTATGCCATCGCCGCAGGCGTTAGCGGATATTTAAATACCAAGATACATGCTATCATGCGCCTGGTTCTGGCGATAGGTGGGTTGATGCTGATTGTACCAGGAACCACCACCAATATTGGCGGAATCGCGATTATTGCTCTCGCTTTTGTCTATTTACGAATGAAGGATAAAAAAGATCGTGAAAAAAGTGAGGCAACCTCGTCATAAGTGAGCCTTATTGTAAAAAAACGAAGAGAACACGGCATCGCCTATGCTGTGTTCTCTTCATGTGTTTCTGAAGGGAATCGCGCTAACGGATTTGCATTTATTGGTCAATTTGGTACAATTAGAATGAAAGCAAAACAATTAATGAAAATAAATAATCAAGGAGTTGATGAAATGAAAATACCTCCATTAAAAATCGGAGATGAAACGGTTTCAATACCAATTATTCAAGGTGGCATGGGAGTCGGCGTATCACTGTCAAAACTGGCTTCTGCTGTCGCCAATGCTGGTGGTATTGGTGTCATAGCGAGTGTGCAGATTGGCTTTGAAGAGCCGGATTTTTTCACCAACAATAACGAAGCGAATGTTCGTGGTCTTCAAAAGCATATCAGAAAAGCAAAAGAGTTGAGTCCTGCAGGAACCCTGGGTGTCAATATTATGGTGGCTGTGCAGAACTACAAAGAAATGGTTCGGACAGCTGTGGAAGAAAAAATTGATCTGATCATATCCGGTGCAGGGTTGCCCTCTGAACTGCCGGCTCTGGTAAAAGGTTCTAATACCAAAATTGCACCTATTGTATCCTCCGGAAAGGCAGCGGCATTGATCGCAAAAATGTGGGACCGTAAGTACCAAGTACTGCCGGACTTGGTTATTGTTGAAGGCCCGGATGCAGGAGGACACTTAGGGTTTTCGGAAGAGCAACTGAATGCCCCGGAAAAACCGAAGTTGGAAACAATGGTACAAGAAGTGATGGCTTCATTAAAACAATACGAGGAGAAATATCGAAAAAAAATTCCTGTTATTGCAGCTGGAGGAATATTTGACGGTAATGATATTGCCAGGTATTTAAAGCTGGGAGCTTCCGGCGTACAGATGGCAACCCGTTTTGTGGCGACAAAAGAATGCGATGCAGGTGAAGAATTTAAAGAAGCGTATTTGAATTCAACGGAGGAAACCATCGGATTGGTTAAGAGTCCGGTGGGAATGCCTGGTCGCGCCATTATAAACGAGTTTGTGGAAAAAATGAATCAGGGCAACATACCAATTACCAGGTGCACCAATTGTTTAAAACCCTGCAATCCTGCAACAACTCCTTACTGCATTACAGAGGCTTTAATGAATTCAGTAACCGGGTCTGCAAAGGAAGGTTTGATTTTTGCAGGTAAGAATGCCTACCGAATATCCGGGATCGTTAGTGTTAAGGAATTAATGGAAGAGCTGGTTAAGGAGACGGAAACAGCCCTTGCAACTTAGTCAGGAGAGGCAGGTGACTATTTTTGATTCAAGGTCATTCAATCAGAGAATGGACAGGAAAATATCCTCAAATCAAAAAAGTGCTGGAATTGGAGCCAACTTATTGGGTGAATCCCCGATACACTTCTGCGGATAAATCTTTAGCGAAACTACCGATGACAGAACAGGATATCATGGATGCTGCTCATCGGTTGGAGCGATTTGCGCCATACTTGGCACAGGCATTTGAAGATGTTCAGGAAACGAAAGGCATTATAGAATCGCCCCTGAAAGAAATTCCCAACATGAAAAGAGCAATGGAAAAAATGATTAAATACCCGTTGGCAGGTGCTTTGTATCTCAAGATGGATCATCAGCTGCCAATATCCGGATCCATTAAGGCGCGGGGTGGAATATATGAAGTGTTAAAACATGCAGAAACCTTAGCAATAAAAGAAGGACTGCTGTTTCACAATTCAGACTACCGGGTTTTGGACTCCAGACCTTTGAGAAACTATTTTTCTCAATACTCGATCTCCGTTGGCTCTACAGGAAACCTGGGCCTCAGTATTGGGCTGATGGGTGCAAAACTGGGCTTTAGAGTAACGGTTCATATGTCCAGGGAGGCAAGGGCGTGGAAAAAAGAAAAGCTCCGAAAACACGGCGTAAAGGTTCGTGAGCACAATTCAGACTTTGGAAAAGCCGTTGAAGAAGGCCGAAGACTTGCTCAACAGGACCAGCGAAATCATTTTATTGATGATGAAAACTCAAAAGATTTATTTTTGGGATACTCAGTGGCAGCTTTGCGCCTGAAAAAGCAGCTGGAAGAAATGAGAATTCCTGTAAATGAAAATCATCCTCTTTTTGTCTACCTTCCCTGTGGCGTTGGTGGCGGACCGGGAGGTATCACTTTCGGATTAAAACACGTATTTGGAGATCATGTGCATTGCTACTTTGCTGAACCGACGAGAGCACCGGCGGTTATGTTAGGGATGATGACCGGACTGCATGAGAAAGTTTCAGCCACAGAATTTGGTATTGAAAATATAACGGAAGCAGATGGTTTGGCGGTCTCCAGGCCCTCTGGCCTTGTATGCCGAATGATGGATGAGCTCTTGGATGGCATTTATACCGTTAATGATGATTTGTTGTTTCAGATGCTGGCTTTGCTCGCTCAAACGGAAAATATCCATTTGGAGCCTTCGGCACTGGCTGGAATGCCGGGTCCATTTCGGTTTTCCAAGGATGCGGTCGTGCGCCGGGCTGTCCGAAAAGGGGGACTGGATCCGTTTATGAAACAGGCCACCCATATCGTTTGGGCAACCGGTGGTTCCATGGTGCCGAGGGAGGAAATGGAGCAGTATATTCTCAAAGGTAAAAAAATGCTTAAATAAAGACAGCAAGCCTGAAAAGGCCTGCTGTCTTTTAGATTATTCTACCGGGATGATCCAACCTTCCGGAGCTTCAACATCGCCAAACTGAATTCCACAAAGCGTGTCGAATAATTTTTTGGTTACAGGCCCCACTTCGGTTTCGCTATAGAAAACATGCATCCGATCATTATAATCAATGCCACCAATTGGAGTAATAACGGCAGCAGTGCCGCAGGCGCCGGCTTCGGCAAATTCATCCAGCTTGTCAATATATACATCTCTCTGTTCCACTTTCATTTCCAAGTAATGCTCTGCCAGGTAAAGCAATGAATACTTGGTGATACTCGGAAGAATTGATGGTGAATCCGGAGTGACAAAAACATTGTCTTTCGTAATGCCAAAGAAATTGGCGGCGCCGACTTCTTCAATTTTTCGGTGAGTCTTCGGATCCAGATAGATACAGTCAGCGAATCCTTTCTTCACCGCCAGAGAGTGAGGATACATGCTGGCAGCGTAGTTTCCACCAACTTTTGCGGCGCCGGTGCCATAAGGTGCCGCACGGTCATACTGGGATACGGTGAAATTGACAGGCGCCATGCCACCTTTAAAATAAGGCCCGACAGGCAGGCAGAAGACACAGAAAATATATTCCGGAGCCGGCTTGACACCAATGTTGTCACCGACACCAATGACGAAGGGTCTCAGATATAAGGTTGCACCAGTTCCGTGAGGAGGTACATAGTCAGCATTTGCTTTTATCACTTGCTTGCAGGCATCAATAAATTGTTCCTCGGAAACCTCCGGCATTAAGACGCGCTTACAGCTCTCCTGCATTCGCTTCGCATTTTGATCCGGTCGAAAGAGCTGTATTTGACCACTCTTTGTCCGGTATGCTTTAAGTCCCTCAAAGCATTGCTGGCCATAATGAAGAGCCGAAGAGGCTTCACTGATTTTAAGCTGGTTGTCTTCTGATAAAGATCCCTGATCCCATTTTCCATCTTTCCAGGTAGCAACATACCGATAAGGTGTTTTCATGTAACTGAATCCCAACTGACTCCAATCAATGGATACGGGTTTATTCATAAAATCCCTCCTGTTCATAGTGTAAATAGATGGTTTCATCTTACCTCATTATATCAAAATTAGCTTAAAAGAGGAAATAGACAAAGGGGGTAAAACTAATCAGTTGCGGAAAGATTCCAGTCGACGGGTTCAACTCCCTGACTGACCAGATAGGCATTCGCCTGAGAAAAATGACGACATCCCCAAAAACCCTTGTGAGCAGAAAAAGGGCTGGGGTGAGGTGCTTGAAGAATTAAATGATGAGCATTGGTAATCATGGATGTTTTTTCTGCAGCGTGTTTTCCCCAAAGCAGAAAAACTGTCGGACTATGAGACTGGTTAATGATTTCAATGACACGGTCCGTGAATAATTCCCATCCTTTTCCTCGGTGAGAAGCTGGTTCTCCTTTGCGGACTGTCAGCACTGTGTTCAGTAAAAGGACACCTTGTTTAGCCCAAGCTGTCAAGCAACCATGATCAGGGATGGGACACTCCAAATCAGATTGGAGTTCTTTGAAAATATTAACAAGGGAAGGGGGGGGCGTAATCCCTTCCTGGACAGAAAAACAAAGTCCGTGTGCCTGCCCTTTTCCATGGTAAGGGTCTTGCCCAAGGATCACAACCTTAAGGTTGTGAAAAGGTGTAAAATGTAAGGCGTTAAAAATATTTTGAGGTTCTGGGAAAACAGAGTGTTCGCTGTATTCTTTTTTCAAAAACTGTCTAAGTTCCAGATAATAAGGTTTTTGAAATTCATCTTCCAGTAAAGGTTGCCAGTCATTTTTTAAAATAGACAAAATAACACCTCCCACCTTTCATCCTAACACAGTAAGTGATAAAATTGAATAGGATGCCAAATGAATGGAATAAATCCTCTGTTGAAGGGAAGGGATAAAAAATGGAAAAAATAAATGTAAATCATGGAGAAGGTAACTGGATTCAAATGCTGGATGGCATCAAAAGAAAGAACTTGGTTGTAGGTGAAAAAACCATGCTTTGCGAATTTGAATTGTCAGAAGGAGCAAAACTCCCGTTGCATCAACATCCACATGAACAGACCGGTTATCTGATTTCGGGACATTTACGATTTGAAATTAATGGAGAATCGGTGGAGATGAGACCGGGTGACAGCTGGTCTATTCCTGGTGATATTCCTCATAGAGTGGATGTGCTGGAAAACACAAAACTGGTTGAGACTTTTACACCGGTGCGGGACGATTTTCTGAAATAATTGGCGGTAATAGAAAGGGGAAAAAAGCAGCGTGTCCAGAGTGACTCGCTGCTTTGTTGAAGGGAGAAGGAGTTGAGGAAGTGTGAAATACGATCATATTGTGGAAGCGATATTTGTAAAACGGCCTAATCGCTTTATTGCTCACGTTTTGATCGAAGGGAAGGAAGAGATTGTACATGTGAAGAACACCTCCAGATGCCGGGAATTGTTAACTCCTGGAGCGAAGCTGTTTTTGGAGGATAAGCGGCATATTCCAGGCAGAAAAACCAAGTATTCGGTGATTAGTGTTTACAAGGATAACGTGCTTGTCAATATTGATTCTCAGGCGCCAAACACCGTGGTGGCTGAGGCATTGTTGGAAAACAAAATAAAACTTTTTGACAATGTTACTTTTCTGAAAAGAGAAGTTACTTACGGAAAGTCGCGTTTTGATATCTATATGGAGCAAGGGAAAAAACGGTGTTTGATGGAGATTAAAGGTGTTACTTTGGAAAACGACAGGATTGCCGCTTTTCCAGACGCTCCGACGGAAAGAGGAGCAAGGCATGTGAGAGAAATGATTGATGCTGTTGAAGAAGGTTACCGAGGCACTATTCTATTTTTGATTAAAATGAAAAAACCGGATCATTTCGCCTTGAATAGGAAAATGGATCCGGTCTTTGCAGCAGCAGTGTGCCAGGCACAGAGCAAAGGCGTAGAAATTCTTGCATATGACTCCCATGTGACACAGGACGAAATAATCATTGGAGATGAACTGCCCATTAAGCTGAACTGCCCGTAGATTAATCAATATCATAAAGGGCTGTGCTCAGGTAACGTTCGCCGTTACTGGCTGTAATCACGACAACATTATCATCACGATCCATTTCTTCTGCCAGCTTAAGAGCGGCAGCAATGGCAGCACCGGATGAAATGCCAAGTAGCAGCCCTTCTTCCCTGGCGATTCGCCTGGCGGTTTCGATTGCCTCGTTGGCAGTTGTCTGCATTACTTTGTCGATCAGGCTGACATCCAGAATTTGAGGAATGAAGCCGGCGCCAATCCCCTGAATCTTATGCGGGCCCGGCTGGCCTCCAGAAAGCACGGCTGAGTCGGAGGGTTCCACCGCCACTAGCTGGATAGAAGATTTTTTTTCTTTTAGGTAGCGACCGGCGCCAGTGATGGTGCCACCGGTTCCAACACCGGCAACAAAGGCATGGATGTTTCCCTTCAAATCCATCCATATTTCCGGACCGGTGGTTTCGTAATGAACCGCAGGGTTGGCCGGATTGACAAACTGACCGGGAATAACGGCATCAGGTTGTTGCTGAAGGATTTCTTCAGCCTTTTCGATAGCGCCTTTCATTCCTTTTGCCCCCTCTGTGAGAACCAGATCAGCACCGTAGGCCTTAAGAATTTTTCTTCTTTCAACCGTCATGGTGTCAGGCATGACCAGCGTTAATCGATATCCTTTAGCGGCAGCAACCATTGCGAGACCAATACCTGTATTACCACTGGTCGGCTCTATCAGCATGGTGGAAGGGCTTATTTTTCCTTCTTTTTCCAGGGCTTCAATCATGCTTAATGCAATTCGATCCTTAACAGAACCACCAGGATTCTGGAACTCCAGCTTTACATAAACATTCGCAGCATTCTCGGAGCCTTGCTTATTAAGTTTCACCAAAGGCGTTTTTCCGATCAGTTGGCTTACGTTTTTTACAATCATGATAAACCTCCTTTATATCCTAGTAATTTGGTTGGGATAATTGGTTTTGTTCATTTTATATGCATACACGCAAGATGTCAAGGGATACATTTAAAATTATCAATGAAAAGACTGCCCCTTCAAGAAGGGGCAGTCAGAGTGTTTGTTGAAGCCTTACGATGGCATACTGATTTTTTCAATTTCTTCCAGAAAAACTTCCAGTGGCTGATCGCCGACAAATTCATACTGATCATTGATGACGATTTTAGGTACACTGGATACACTATATTCATTCGAAAGATCACTGAATGTTTGTGCTTCGATCATTTCGGAGCTGATATGAGTACTGGATAATGCTAATTTATGGGCTTTTTCCACAGCTCCGGGGCAATGAGGGCAACCAAGCGTTACAAACACTTTGATATTAATGGGAACAGTAAGGGCTTCTAAACGCTCCTTTGTGTCCAGTGGCAATTCTGTTCCGGAACCGGAGACCTCCAGCAGTGTTTTAATAAATGAATTAATCTCATGGCCTGCTGGAATCCCATTAAACTTAATGCCTAAATATTCTTTTTGATCATTGAGCACTACAATGGAAGGCGCTAGCTTGACACCCCAGTCAGATGCTTCCTGCTGATTTTCTTCCAAGTCATAGTGATGAACCAGTATTTTGGGATTGACATCCTTCAAATCGTCCAGCATAGCAATCGTTTCTTCGCAAGTTGGGCATTCGCCGCTTTTGGTGAACAGTGCCAGATGCACCTCTTTTTCCATTAAAGCCAATATTTCACGCAATTGTGCTTTGACCTCTTCCGTCAGTACTTGCATTTTCATGCTCCTTTCTAATTTGTAAATGGTTTATATAATCATTGGCAGCCAATGCGGCTTTTGCACCATCACCGGCTGAAATAACAACTTGCTTATAGAGGCTTTCCGCTACATCACCGGCAGCAAATATCCCGGATATACTGGTTTGAAGCAGACTGTCGACAATGATTTCGCCTTTTTCATTCATATTCAGAGTGTTTTGGAAAATTGTTGTGTTGGGCTGATATCCTATTTCAATAAAAAGGCCATCACCTTGGATGATCATTTCTTCTCCGGTGTCCCTTTTTAAAACACGAATACCTTCCAGCATGGTATCGCCCAATATTTCTTCAATAGTTGTTTCCAGATAAATCTCTACATTTTCTAACTGTTGCATTCGCTTAATCAAAATGTCGTCGGCTCTTAATTGGCTTCGATGAACTATAATAACTTCCTTGGCGATTTTTGCCAAATCAATGACTGCTTCGACGGCTGCATTACCACCGCCTGCTACCATTACCCTTCGATCCTGGAAGAAGGGGCCGTCGCATATGGCGCAGTATACGACACCCCGGCCTTTTAACCTTCCCTCTCCCGGAACGCCTAGCTGACGATGGTGGCTGCCGGAAGCAATAATGATCGTCTTGCTCCGAATTTCCCGGCCATCTGTTAAATGAAGAATTTTAGTGTGATCCCGGGTTGAAATTTCAGCTACTTCCAGTTGTTCCACGGTAACCTGGAGGGATTTGATGTGGTTTTGAAATTGTTGAACCAATCCTTCTCCTGAGATGGAAGAAAAGCCGGGATAATTCTCAATGGCGGAGGTATCAAGAACTTGGCCGCCGATTCTGCTTCCTACTACCAATGTTTTTAACCCTTTACGTTGAGCGTAAATTGCAGCACTTAACCCGGCAGGACCGGCACCAATAATAGTAACATCTTGCAGCTCACTAAAACTGGAGCTTGCAGCATCTGGTTTTAGATTGTCCGACAAGTTCAATTCAAACGTTAAACTCATATAAAACACTCCCTTTGTCTTTATTTGAGCTCATGATGTGAAGGTTCATGAATATTGAGCCCGAAATATCTATTTGTTGAGGATCTTGCTCACGGATGACTCGGAAAGGCCACCGAACAGTTTGCCTAACTGCTTCAGACTAAGCGTGGAAGAACGACGAAACTGCTGGATCAAATGATTGCGTTTTTCTTTATTACTAAGAAGCGTTTCAAGACTCTCTTCACTGACGGCGGTAATTTCCATCAATCGATTCTTGGCGTCTTTCATATTGGTAATGCAATTGAGGCAGTTCTCCGAGCTTCCGGTTCGAGTGGACGGCGTTTCGTCAGAACAGGTCCCTTTGATGTCCTGCATATCTACCGGAAGAAGCAATCCTTTTGAATAGCCCCGGTAGCAACAAAAACTGTTATAAGGATCCGGTTTGTGGAGAGAGCTATTAGATCGCCGATGAATCTGCGCCATTAAATGAAGCAAGTCTTCTCTTTCAGTAACTCGTTGACTGACGTATCGGTCTCGAAATAGGCTCCCGGAGCAGTTTGCATACATTGCATAGGAAATATTGATGCTTTTCATGATGCTGGAAAGGTCTGCCCCCTGAAGATTGATGACCAAATGATACTCATCATCCTGTGAGGCACAAAAAGCATAAAGACGAAATTGATATTTTTCACGGGCTTTTTTTAGAATTGAGAGCCATTTTATTCGATCCTCACGATTTTGAAAAAGAGACCGTTGCCCGCTTCCTCGTTGTGTAATATGGTAAATTCCATAAAGCGTTTTCTCTCTTGCCTGTCTGGGCATATCCACCACCCTGCTTTCCATCTCATTATACAATGGGCAGCTGAAAAAGTCAAGTACCGTCCCTTCTGATAATTTTATAAGCAGTTTCCATTAAACTGGTGGTATTGAAGGGCTAAAAATGGTACAATAACCATTGGAATTGCAATATGTTAAAAAGAAAGGATAAATCTATGGAGCATCTATTCACATGGGTACGAAACGAAGTGTTGGTGTTCGTCATGGCGGCACTGCCTGTCATTGAGCTGAGAGGGGCCATCCCTTTTGGCATGTCCCTCGGCTTTTCGCCTGCACATGCATTTTTCATAAGCCTGGCAGGAAGTCTTATGCCTGCTCCTTTCATCATATTCGGCATAAGACCTGTTTTTGATTTTCTATCGAAACACAGCCCTTTTATGGAGCGGTTCATTCATGGGATTACCAGTCGAACCATGGCAAAAGGTGAAAGGGCAAGGCGTTTTGGATTTATCGGACTGATCATGTTAGTAGCAATCCCTCTCCCTGGAACCGGCGTGTGGACTGGCAGTCTGGCGGCCGTCCTTTTAAACCTTCGGTTTAAAATTGCCTTTGCAGCCATCTTGATTGGTAATATTACAGCGGGATTGCTGGTGATGTCTGGGAGCAGTGGAGTTTTCAGGTGGATCACCGGGTCATTTTAAAGACATATAAAGGAGATGAAGCAGAATGAAAGTGAACAAGGCGATTATACCGGCCGCAGGCTTGGGGACCCGGTTTTTACCGGCTACAAAGGCTCAGCCAAAAGAAATGCTGCCAATTGTTGATAAACCAACACTCCAATACATTATTGAAGAAGCAGTGGATTCCGGAATAGAAGAAATCTTAATCATTACCGGCCGCAACAAACAATCCATTGAAGATCATTTTGATAAATCCATCGAACTGGAATTAGAGCTGGAGAAAAAAGGAAAAGATGATTTACTGCAAATCGTCCGTAATATTTCAGACATGGCCAATATTCACTATATAAGGCAGAAAGAGCCAAAAGGATTGGGGCATGCCATTTACTGCGCTAAAAGCTTTATTGGAGACGAACCCTTTGCCGTCATGCTGGGAGACGACATTGTGGATGCAGAAATTCCCTGCTTAAAACAGATGATTAGGATATTTGATGAATATAAAACAACGATCCTCGGAGTTCAGGAAGTGCCACACTCGGAAGTAAGTAAATATGGAATTGTTGATGGTAAAAACATTGAGGACCATGTGTACAAAGTGAAAGACTTAGTGGAAAAACCTGCTGTCGATGAAGCGCCGACGAATATCGCGATTCTGGGTCGATATATCATAAGCCCCAGCATTTTTGATATTTTGGAACACACACCTCCCGGAAAGGGTGGAGAGATACAATTGACAGATGCGTTGAAAACCCTGGCACGACAGGAAGCGATGTATGCCTATACCTTTGAGGGTAAGCGATACGATGTTGGGGATAAAATGGGTTTTCTGCAGGCTACAGTTGAATTTGCACTGAAACGTGATAAATTAAAAGAACCGTTTATGGCATACCTACAACAACTCGTGAAAGACAGTGAATAACGAATAAAGAATGACAAGGAGCAATTCGGATGAATCTGCGACAGCATCGCATGAATGATTTAATGAACTGGTTAAAAACCTGGCCGCTGCATCCTCTTATTCAGGGTGTCTGCGGTCTTTTTGCCGTGCTGATTCTGATTTATGGAGGATTCCAGCGAGGCCCTGAACTTCTCAAATATCCGACGACGCTGCTTCTTGGGTATTCTTTCCTTCTGGCCGTCACCTGGCTTGTCATTTTCAAATGCATTGAAAAAATTTCATTTTTACATAAAGCCTTTGTCTTTCCGGTCCTTGTTACGGGAGTTGCGTTTCTTCCCCGTTACGTGTGGCTTCGTTTGGTGGAAACAACGCCCATGTGGGATTTTGCCAGATACTTCAACTATGCGGTTTCCATTGTAAATGGTAATCCAGGTGCCATTTCGGATATTCGAGGTGTTTTTCCTCATTTAACAGGCTATCCGCTGATTCTTTCCTACGCCCTAAGGGTCTTTGGAACAGATGTGGAAGTGGCGCGCTGGTTTAATCTTTTTTGTACACTGGTGTCCGTTCTGCTCATTTACCAGTTGGGAAAAGTGATGTTTTCCCCGAAAGCCGGTAGAGCCGCAGCACTACTATTTGCTCTGTGGCCAGGACAGATCTTTTATATATCCGTGCTGGCAGCGGAGCATCTCTTCACCATGCAGTTTCTTTTTGTGTTACTGTTGTTTTTCTATAGCATTAGAGAGCAGGAACAAAAAAAAGCTATTTTATTGGCAATGGCAACAGCCATTGCGCTGACTTTGGCGCATATCGTCAGACCCGTAGCCTCCTTACTGTTCCCGGCATTTTTTCTGTACTTAATGATGATGCCCGAGGTAATGGAAGAAGGAGGCAGGGCTCCTTTTTTAAAGAAAATGGTTCTCATGAAAAGGGGTGTTTTGTTCGTAGTGATTCTTCTGACCTTTATGGTCTCCATGCAAGGGCTTAATCGTATTTACGAGCCTAAAGTGCAGGTTCCTTTGGGTAAGACTGGTGCCGGATTCAACTTATACGTGGGAACCAACAAAGATTCAAAGGGCATGTGGAGTCCGGAAGACTGGGAAATCATTGAGGAATACCACTACGATTTTCAGCGTATTCATGAGGAAGCCTGGAACCGGGGCATTGATAGAATTCAGGAAGATTATATTGAATTTCTGCTCCTGGCAGAGCAAAAGTTTTCGATCCAATGGTCTGTTTCAGATTATGGTCTGTATTGGGGATTGCTGGAGACAGAAAGGGTGACGGCTGTAAGCCTTTGGGCTGAAGAATACCGACAGGAACTACAGGTGGCGTCGCAAGCATTCTACTTGAGCTTATTTTGGCTCATTGCCTTCGGAGCATGGAAAGAGATTCGTCGCACGCAGGTCAACCCAAGGGATTTTATGGCGATCCTTTTCTTCGGTTTTATTGCCATGCATACGTTGATTGAGGTGCAGTCACGGTATCATCACAGCTTGATTCCTCTCTTTATGCTGTTAGCTGTTGGATATCGAAAAAACGAAGTCATACCACCACCATCACAAAAATGATACAATGAGCAGGGAGGGAGCTTAAAATGAAAAAACCGCTGATTTCTGTCGTGGTTCCCATGTATAATGAAAGCGAAGTGGCACAAAGCTGTTACCAGCGACTAAAGGAAGTTATGACAGCCCATGAAATGGAATATGAACATGAACTTATTTTTGTCAACGATGGAAGCGTTGACGATACATTGCTGATCATAAAAGCATTGGCTGAGAAAGATGAACGCCTGCGCGTCATCAACTTTGCCCGTAATTTTGGCCATCAAATTGCTGTGACGGCTGGAATTCATCGTGCCCACGGGAACGCTGTTGCGGTGATCGATGCGGATCTGCAGGATCCGCCGGAGCTGATTCCGGATATGATTAATGAATGGAAACAGGGTTATCATGTCATTTATGGTCAAAGGGAAAAGAGAGAAGGCGAAACCTGGTTCAAGCAAACAACAGCCAAGGCGTTTTATCGGATTCTAAACCGGATGACGGAAGTGGTCATTCCCATGGATACCGGTGATTTTCGGCTGATGGATCGTAAAGTGGTGGATGTTTTTAAAAGTATGCCGGAGCAGAGTCGTTTTATCCGGGGAATGGTTAGCTGGATAGGCTTTAAGCAGAAAGCGCTTCCTTATGAACGCAAAGAGCGGTTTGCGGGAGAAAGTAAATATCCACTTGGTAAAATGTTGAAATTGGCGGCAGATGGCATTTTGGCTTTTTCTGGAAAACCGGTGGAATGGATTCGAAACAGCGGATTTATCATCACAGGGATTGGGAAAATAATGTTTTTTATCTGGATAGTCGCATTTATAACAGGGCATCAAACGAAGCTTTTCTACACCGGATGGCAAAGTGTTCTCGGTATTTTGATGGGAATCCAGCTTTTAGCCATAGGAGTATTGGGAGAGTATCTGCTTCGCGTTTATGATGAAGTTCGCAATCGACCTCTCTATGTTATAGAAGAAGAAATTTCGGCAAAAAGCAAACGTACCGGTCCGCGAGACTGGGAGAAAGAAACATTTGGAAAATTGAAATTGAAATAGATTAAAACGTTGAGGAGGTTCCGGAATGGCACTGAAGGAAAAGATACGACATTATTGTTTATACATCATATTCGGTGTCATTACGACATTGGTTAATCTGGTTGTCTTTCGTGTGTTTTTGGAGTTTGGATTGCATTATACCATCAGTGCCACCATTGCCTTTGCTGTGGCGATAATCACTGCCTATTATACGAATAAAACTTGGGTCTTTGGCAGTCAAAGGAAAGGTGTTACCGCTGTTTTCAAAGAGCTGACCAGTTTTTTCAGCGCCCGTATTTTCACTTACTTTGTGGATATTGCAGGACTCTTAATTCTGGTAGAACTGCTTAAACAGGATCCGTTCATCAGCAAGCTCCTGATGAATATTGTGGTGGTGTTGCTTAACTATATTTTGAGTCGTTGGGTGGTTTTTAAAGCCCGGCAGGAATACTGAGGGAGATAAAGGCGTATAGCGCCTTTTTTTTATAGAAGTCTAAAAACCGTTAGATAGGTCAACTTGACAGGTTTCTTAAAAATATTTAGAATAGGAGCAGGTTCTCAATAATTTACCGCTTTAGCGCGCTAAAGCGGATAGGGAGAGATAGTGAAAATGGAAAAGCGGAAAATGTTTCTACCGCAAGGGGTGCAGGATTTATTGATAGACGACTGCTTACTTCGGCGAAAAATAGAAGATCGATTAATGGAAACCTTTAACCAGTGGGGTTACATGGAAATAAGCAGTCCAACGCTGGAGTACTATGATCTGTTCACCAAACCACCGATGCTGGCCGATGGCGATACGATGTTTAAAATGATTGATTCCAATGGGAAAATTCTGGTTATGAGACCTGATTGCACGATTCCTATGGCAAGAATTGTCGCCACTAAAATGAAAAACTTTGTTTATCCTCTAAAATTATGCTACGTTGAAAATGTGTATCGAATTGATCGGGAACAGTCGGATCAAAAGCGGGAATTTCGACAGGCGGGAGTAGAGCTCTTCGGTGTTTCATCGGTTAAAGGAGATGCGGAAATACTTGTAACAGCCATCGAATCTCTTGAATCCATTGGATTAGAGAACTTAACAGTGGAGTTGGGTCACATGAAGTTCCTGGGTGCTTTGTTTCAATCGATGAATTTGGAGGAAGAGGCAGAGAAGAAAATGTTGCATCTGCTGGAGGAAAAGAATATTACCGGAATACAAGAAATGGCTATACTACACGGTATAAAGGAAGAAACCGCCAGACTATTGGCCAGGCTTCCGCGTCTGTTTGGAACGCCACAAGAAGTGCTGTCGGAAGTGAAGGCCTATCGGTTAACAGAGGAAATGGAAGAAGCACTGCATGAACTTCACAAAACCATTGAAATGGTAGAAGAATACGGTTTGGGTGGTTGTCTCGGCATCGATTTAGGGATGGTAAGTCAGTTGGAGTATTATACTGGCATAACCTTTAAGGGTTTTACAAAAGATCTGGGTGCCGTCATTCTTAGTGGAGGCCGGTATGATAAACTGTTGGGTAAATTCGGGATGGACTGTACAGCCACCGGATTTGCCATTGTGGTGAACAAGCTGACAAAAGCGTTGAAAATACAGGAAAACATTCATGTACCCAAACGAAAACATATTTTAATTTTGGATAGTCAATATAACATCGGCACAGTAAAGGAAGCCGTTGATCAACTCCGGGAAGGCGGGAATATTGTTGAATTTTGCATGCTTGAGGATCCGGAAGAAATTCGAGAATACATGAAAAGACGTCAAGTGAATGAATTGGTTCGCATTCACGAGGATGGAAGAGTAGAAAAGGTAAGCCTTGACTAAAATTAGAAGGACGTGAAATAAATGAATGGAAAAACCAGGCTGGCACTGACAAAAGGCCGTTTAGAGAAAGATACCGTTAATTTGCTGGAAAAAGCAGGGTTAAATATATCGATGATTAAAAATCCGGAGCGAAAGCTGATTCTGGATATTCCCGGCTATCCGCTGGAAATCATTTTGCTAAAAGGAAGTGACGTGGCTACTTACGTAGAACATGGCGTTGCGGATTTAGGCGTTGTTGGCAAGGATGTTTTGCTGGAAAAACCGAAGCCGGTTTACGAAGTGGCGGATCTTGGATTCGGTGCCTGTCGAATGGCGGTGGCCGGACCGCCATCGGCTGTGGAAGACGGAAAAAAATTATTGCGGGTGGCCAGTAAATATCCGCGAATTGCCAGAGAACATTTTGAAGAGAAAGGCCAATCCGTTGAAATTATTGAGCAACAGGGGTCTGTTGAACTGGCTCCATTAATGGGACTTTCGGATGTTATTGTCGATATTGTCGAAACAGGAAACACATTAAAAGCAAATGGCTTGATCATTTTGGAAGAGATTGTGAAAATAAGTGCCCGATTGATCGTCAATAAAGTAAGCTATAAAACCAGAAGAGTTGAAATGAATGCCCTGATCGACATGCTTGAAAAGCAGGCAGCACAAGGAGGAAAAGGATGATGGAGATTATTCGATGGTCTGAAGTGGAGGGCAAGCAATACCTGGATGAATTGAAAAAAAGACAGCATGATACGAACCAGGAAATTGAAATTAAGGTTCGGGATTTGCTGGAGAGAGTCCAACATAAGGGGGATGAAGCAGTACTGGAACTGACACAAAAATTTGACTCCGTATTACTGACACCTGAAACGATGAGAGTCTCTGCCCAAGAAATGGAGGAAGCGATGGAAATGGTTGAGCCGGAATATCTGGCGGCGTTAAAAAATGCCGGGGAAAAAATTGAACGCTTCCATCAGCATCAGCGTCAGCTCTCCTGGTTCGAAAACCCGGAGCCCGGGGTTATGTTGGGACAAAAGGTTACACCCTTGGAAAAAGTGGGTATTTATGTACCCGGAGGTACCGCTGCTTATCCCTCATCTGTGCTGATGAATGCAATACCGGCTCGAGTTGCTGGAGTTGAGCGGCTGGTGATGACAACACCGCCTGATCAAGACGGGAAAATCAATCCGGCTATTTTAGTGGCCGCGAACCTGGCCGGGCTTAATGAAATATATAAAATCGGTGGAGCGCAAGCTATTGCAGCCCTTGCCTATGGTACGGAAACAGTGCCGCAGGTGGATAAAATTACCGGTCCTGGCAATCAGTATGTAGCTACGGCTAAAAAAATGGTCTATGGTCAAGTGGACATCGATATGATAGCAGGACCCAGTGAAATACTGGTTTTGGCTGATGAAAATGCAGACCCTGCTTATGTGGCAGCAGACTTGCTTTCACAGGCAGAGCATGATGAACTGTCGTCTGCCATTTGCATTGCCACCAGTCAGCTGCTGGCAGAAAAAATAAAGAAAAAGCTGGAAAAACAGCTCAAAAAAATGAAAAGAGAAGGGATTGCCAGAAAATCCCTGGAAGATTATGGTGGCATTTGGATTGTAGATACACTGGAAGAAGCTGCGGAACTGTCCAATCAGATGGCGCCGGAGCATCTGGAATTATGTGTGGAAAAACCCTTTGAACTTCTGGAAAAGATTAAGCATGCCGGGGCCATTTTTATGGGGCATTACTCGCCGGAGCCCTTAGGAGACTATCTGGCAGGACCAAATCACGTTCTTCCGACAGGTGGAACGGCACGGTTCTACTCGCCATTATCCGTGGAAGATTTTGTCAAAAAGAGCAGCATTATTTATTATACCCAGGATGCCATGGAAAAAGTAGCTGAGGATGTGATGTTAATGGCGGAAAAAGAAGGCCTTAGTGCACACGGAAAAGCGATCAGCATTAGAAGAAGGTAAAAACAATCGAAAGAAATACCGGAAGGGAGGAAATAGTATGGCGCCACAAAAAAAGATTGATATGCATAAATTGCTGCGAGGAAACATTCAACAATTAAAACCCTATCATGTGATGCATGAGACCCCAAAAGTAAAACTGGATGCCAATGAAAACAATTGGTTAGCCGGGTGGTTTCACGAAGCTTTAACCAAAAGAATTAAGGAGATTCCTTTGCATCAGTATCCGGATACAGAATGTACCGAATTAAGAAGCAAGCTGGCTAAACTAAATCAGGTGGAGAATGATCAAATTCTTACCGGTGTTGGTTCTGATCAAATCATTGCCTGGATTGTCCAGGCTTTTGTTGAACCGGGAGATGGTGTTCTCACCATGAACCCCACCTTTGGCATGTATGCCATCAACACATTGATGGCGGACGGTTCTATCTTTGAAGTACCTTTGAACGATTGCTTTCAGTTTCAACCGGAACCATTTCTGACAGCAATCCATGAGGAAGGCCCGAAGGTAGTTTTTATCACAAACCCCAATAATCCCACCGGTGGAATCATATCCAGAGAAACCCTGAATAAATTGCTGCGAGCCATCCCTTCAGATACCATCATTGTGATGGACGAAGCATATTATGAGTTCCACGGCGAGTCGATGCTGGATAAAATTGATGGGTACCCAAACCTCATTATCTTAAGAACGCTATCAAAAGCATATGGACTGGCAGGTGTAAGGGCTGGTTATGCCATGGCCTCTGTGGATATGATTGAAACCATCAGCTGTGTTAAACCGCCATACCACATGAGCAGTCTGGATCAGGCTGCAGCGCTTGCCTGCCTTGACATGGTTCCTCAAATTAAGGAGGAACTGAATAATGTGATCCGTTGGAGAGAAAAAATGAGTGACTTTTTCCGCCAATTAAAGGAAAAAGGAACGGATTCTGATCTGGAAGTCTTTCCTTCTGCCGCCAATTTCGTCTTAATCAGAACCCCTCAGGCGCAGAGACTGAACGCAACGCTGAGGAAAAATGGCATCAGTATCAGAGGCTATGGAACTGAGGGACCACTTGCAAATTGTCTTCGAATCACCATTGGAACAGAGAAGGAAAACAGAATGCTGCAGGAAATTGTCAAAAAACACTATGAATAAAGAGGAGAAATAACGATGGTCAATCGAAAGGGAAGTGTCACGCGAAGCACATCTGAAACCAACGTAGTGGTCACGATCAACATTGATGGTTCCGGAAAAGGAGAAATAAACACCGGTGTTGGTTTTTTTGATCACATGCTAAACCAGGTCGCAAAACACGGGTTGATGGATATAACTGTTGAAGCACAGGGAGATGTTCACATTGACGATCACCATACCGTTGAAGACGTAGGAATTGTGATGGGTAAGGCACTTTTTGAAGCATTGGGAGAGAAAGCTGGGATCATACGGTATGCCTGCGTTCATACACCGATGGATGAAGCTCTCTCGCGAGTGACGCTGGATTTTAGCGGAAGAGCCTATCTTCACTTTGATGTAAACTACACCGCTGATCGAACCGGCAGTTTTGAAGTGCAGCTGGTGGAGGAATTTTTCCGGGCGGTGGCGTTACATGCCGGCATCACGCTTCACATGTCCACATTATATGGAAAAAATGATCACCATATTATTGAAACACTTTTTAAAGCTTTTGGCCGAGCGGTGGAAGAAGCCACCAGAGTGGATGAACGGATTCAGGGTGCACTCTCAACCAAAGGAAGTCTTTAATGTTGGCAGAAATGGAGGTGGCGAATTGATCGCCATTATCGATTATGAAATGGGTAATTTAAAGAGTGTTGAAAAAGCCTTTGCCAAAATGGGTTATGACGCTCGGGTGACGGATCGGATTCAAGTGGTAAAAGATGCTAAAGCCCTGGTGATACCAGGGGTAGGTGCATTTCCGGATGCCATGGATCAGTTAGAAAAAAAAGGATTGATTGATGCTATTCGCCAGGATGCCGTTTCAGGGAAACCAATTCTGGGAATCTGTCTTGGTATGCAGGTCATGTTTGAAAAAGGGTTTGAAGGCAATGAAAGAGAAGGGCTTGGATTGTTGAAAGGAACGATTCAGAGAATTCCTCCCGGTGTTAAAATTCCGCACATGGGATGGAATCAGCTTTCTTTTCATCAAAGCAGTTCTGTGCTTAATGGGATTGAAAACAATACTTATGCCTATTTTGTTCATTCTTACTATGCAGATGATGTTCAAAAGGAAGATTTAGTGGCGACAACAGAATACGGAATCCAAATTCCGGCTGTGGTGCAGAGAAAAAACATCATCGGATTACAGTTTCATCCGGAAAAAAGCAGCGACAAAGGACTGCAGATGATTAAAAACTACGGGGAGCTGAGCGAATGCTGATTTATCCGGCAATTGATATAAAAGATGGCAAATGCGTCAGATTGACTCAGGGAATGAAAGACCAAGAAACCATCTATTTTGAAAATCCCTGGCAGGTGGCTTTAGACTGGCAGAAGCAGGGTGCCAAACAGCTTCACCTGGTGGACCTGGATGGGGCTTTTGACGGCGTTTCCAGAAACCTGGAGGCCATTGAAAGAATTATAAAAAAAATTGAAATCCCAGTACAAATAGGTGGCGGCATTCGAAGCTTGGATACGTTGGAAAAACTCCTTGATTTAGGGGCCTGGCGCTGTATTCTTGGCACAAAAGCCTTGGAAGATCCGCAAATGCTTAAAGAAGCCATTCGGCGGTACGGAGAAAAAGTGGTGGTTTCCGTTGATGCTAAGGACGGGAAGGTGGCTGTCGAAGGATGGACAAAAGTGGGAAATCAGGATGCCCTTGAGTTTGCCCGTCAGCTGGAGGAAATGGGCTTAAAAACCCTGGTCTATACAGACATTGCCAGGGATGGAATGTTGAAAGGTCCCAATTTTAATGCCTTGAGGCGACTTTTAAGCGTGGTTTCTATGGAAATTATTGCTTCCGGAGGGGTATCTTCTTTGGAGGATCTTCTTCGGCTTAAGTCCATCGGAGCGGATGGAGCTATTGTCGGAAAGGCTTTGTATGAAGGAGCCATTACTATGAAGGAGATCGGGGGTGCGGGTTTATGATTACAAAAAGAATCGTGCCATGCCTCGATGTAAACCAGGGGCGGGTTGTTAAAGGGGTTAATTTTGTCAATTTGGTGGATGCCGGCGACCCGGTTGAAGTTGCGGCTGAATACAATCGTCAGGGAGCGGATGAACTGGTTTTTCTGGACATTACGGCTTCCAATGAAGAACGCAATATTATTCTGGACGTTGTCAACCGGACGGCGGAACAGGTTTTTATCCCGCTAACGGTGGGCGGCGGCATTCGTTCTGTTGAAGATTTTCGGGCGGTTCTAAAAGCCGGAGCTGATAAAGTATCCATCAATTCAGCAGCAGTGAGAGATCCGGAGCTCATCACCCGGTGCGCTGACCGATTTGGCAACCAGGCGGTGGTGCTGGCAATTGATGTAAAAAAACAGGATAACGGTGAATATCACGTGTACGTAAAAGGCGGTCGCGAAAACACCGGTAAGGAAGCGGTTGTTTGGGCCATGGAAGGTGAAAAAAGAGGCGCCGGAGAAATTCTTTTAACCAGTATGGATAAAGACGGCACAAAATCTGGATATGACCTCCAAATTACACGGAGAATCAGCGAAGCAGTCAATGTTCCGGTGATCGCATCAGGAGGAGCCGGTTCCATGGAAGATTTTTACAACGCTTTCACGGAGGGAAAAGCAGATGCGGCATTAGCAGCGTCTTTGTTCCATTTTCGCGAGATTGACATTCCCCAGTTAAAGGAGTATCTTAAAGATAGAGGCATTAACATTCGATAAGGAGGCAAAGGAATAAATGGATCTGCTTTTTGATGAAAAAGGGTTAATACCTGCAATTGTTCAGGAAGAATCCAGTGGCGACGTGCTGATGATGGCCTACATGAATCGTGAATCTCTGGAAAAAACACTGGAAACAGGAACTACTTGGTTTTTTAGCCGCAGTCGCCAGAAGCTTTGGAATAAAGGAGAAACCTCCGGCCATATCCAGCATGTGCGAAGCATTCATTACGATTGTGACGGCGATACATTACTGGTGCAGGTGGAACAAACAGGCGTTGCCTGCCACACTGGTGAAAAAAGCTGTTTTTACCGGGAGCTGGTAGAATCAGATGCTGGCGGAAGGCGGCATCAGATTTTAAAGACGCTGGAAAGTATTATAAAAGAACGTCGGGAACATCCGAAAGAAGGGTCCTACACCAATTATTTGTTTGACTGTGGATTAGATAAAATTTTAAAAAAAGTTGGCGAAGAAACTTCGGAAGTTATCATTGCTTCTAAAAACGGGAACAAAGAAGAATTGATCGGTGAAATAAGCGATCTGGTTTATCATATGATGGTCTTGATGGAAGAAAAGCAGGTTGCGCTGAAAGATGTGGCAGAAGAACTAACCCATCGGCATGGAAAATAGAATCACTAGAAAATAGAGCCCGGCAGCTGTAAACCGGGCTGTTTTTACATCGTGAAAATTGTGGTGAGAGAAGCAAAGGAGGGAAAGGATGAATCATGATCAGCTTGTTCAATTAGCCGGAGAATACGTGGAAAAGAATCCAGGCAATTTTGTTTCAGAGGATCAGGCTCTGACAGACTCCGTTAGAGGGATGAAAATGTATGAGGCACCCATTTTTGGCTTTGCATCTGTTCAGGACGATTTTTTCAGGAAACTTAAGGATCAAAAAATAGTAGGTGAGCATCACCGAATGCCCCTGGACTGGATGAGCGAAGCGAAGACGGTGATATCCTTCTTTGCCCCTTTGACTGAGAATGTGCGCAAAAGCAATGCAAAAAAAATGGATTGGCCATCGGATGAGTGGCTTCATGCTCGCATAGAAGGTCAGGCTTTCTTGAACGACTTACTCCGATTTCTGCAAAATGAATTGGAAAAGCAGGGGTTCAAAACGATGATCCCTTCCCTCAGTGATGAATTTACCAGCAAAATTGGTAAACAGGCTTACACAAGCAATTGGTCGGAAAGGCATATAGCTTATGCATGCGGTCTTGGAACTTTTTGTTTGTCAAAGGGTATGATTACCTCCAAGGGAGTGGCCGGGCGTTTTGGAAGTTTGATAACAGAAATGCCCATTAAGCCGACGGAAAGAGGCTATGATAGGTACGATGACTATTGCACCCATTGTGGTGTTTGTGTTCGAAACTGTCCGGCGGATGCTATTTCACTGGAAAAAGGAAAAAACCACGACCTTTGTTGTGAGTTTCTGGATCAAATCAAAGAAACATCTAAACCCCGGTATGGTTGTGGGAAATGCCAGGTTGCCGTGCCCTGTGAAAGTGAAATCCCGACTAAATAAGAATCCTGTTTATCTCGAGCAGGGAGAAGGTCATACTTTCAATGGAGAACTGCAGGGGCAAGTCATGATTGTGAAACTGGATGGTTAATACCAGCAGTAGTTTTTACAAATACTCAAATGGTAAGCATGAGGGGATTGGTAAAAATAGAGATCAACAGGATTGTAGTGTTTTCTTCTGTCAAAAGCCACTATACTAAGAAATATGGTGGCTTTATTTTCGGAAGAATCTAAACTGGAGGAGGAGAGAGGATGGAGAATATTGACCGACTGATAAAGAGCAGCCAGGAAGAAATCATCCAATCAGTATGTGAACTGATCCGGATCAAAAGCGTTAAATCAGATAAAATGCAAGGAAAGCCTTTTGGCGATGGAGTCGGCCAGGCGCTGGAATATATGTTAGAAAAATCGAAATCAATGGGTTTTGAAACGGAAAACGCCAGCGGCTACGCTGGGCATGCAGATTTTGGCGAAGGAGAAGAAATGTTGGGAGTATTGGTGCACTTGGATGTTGTGCCGGAAGGGGATGACTGGGATTACCCGCCCTTTGGTGGAGAAGTTCACCAGGGAAAGATCTACGGACGAGGAGCCATTGATAATAAAGGCCCTGCTGTTGCATCGCTTTATGCGATGAAGGTGCTTAAAGAATTAGGCGTTGAGCCAAAACGAAAAATTCGCTTGATTTTTGGAACAGATGAGGAGTCTGGCTGGGAAGATATGGAATATTATTTTCGGCGTTATCCCAAGCCTGAACTGGGCTATAGTCCGGATGCTTCCTTTCCGGTTATTCATGGCGAAAAAGGGATTCAAATATTTCGGCTGCTTCAGGACCTGAAAGCGGATGAGAAGCCCATTCAAATAATTCGTCTGGAAGGCGGGAATGCCCCTAATATGGTGCCGGATCGATGCGAGGTTGAATTGGCAATGGCGGAAAATATCAAGCAGATGCTGGGCAATGCTTTGGATGAATTCACAAAAAAAACCGGTTATAAACTTCATCTGGAACCAAAGGGTGAGCACATGGTCATCAAGGCTAAAGGAGTATCTGCACACGGTAGCAGACCTCAAAAAGGCAAAAATGCCATCTCACACTTGCTGCTGTTTCTGGCCCAATGCCCGGGCTTAAATGAATCATTTAAACAGTTCGCAACGTGGTTTCAGGAAAAGATTGGTCTGGAAGTGAATGGTGAGTCCATTGGATGCGGTTTTGAAGATGACGTCTCAGGCAAACTGATGTTTAATGTTGGAGTGATTTCAGCCACTTCTGCCACTTTATCAATGACCATCAACACAAGATCACCCATTGGTATAAAAGCTGAAGACGTTTTTGATGGGATCCGAAAAGAATTGATTGAAGATGTTATGCGGCTGAAAATCGATGAAATCATCGATCCTTTATATGTACCGAAAGATGACGAGCTGGTGCAGCAACTGATGAAAGTCTATCGGGACGTGACCGGCGACTTGGAAAGCAAGCCAATCACCATCGGAGGAGGAACTTATGCCAGAGCCCTTCCAAAAGGAGTTGCCTTTGGCGCATTGTTTCCGGGACAAGATGAGCTGGCTCACCAGAAAAATGAGTGCATCGCCATAGAAGACTTGATTAAAATGACCATCATTTATGCGAAAGCTTTGTATGTACTGGCTGGATAAACTGAAAATGCAAACGGAGAAGCTGCCAAAGCTTCTCTGTTTTTTTGAAAAGTTTGCAAACGTTTCTTTGTATCATCTGAATATCAATTGACGCAATGACTTTGATAGGGTAAAGTGAAATGTATAGACAAAAAGAGACTATGCAAAGGAGCACCAATCAATGGCTGCGATAAAGACACAGTCTTTCCGAACCCTTCGAAAAATGCTGATGCCAAGAACCTTTTTTTTGATGATCGCTTTGTTAGGCCAAATGATCATTCTGGCAGCAGTCATTAGTCGGTTCAATGAATACTTTACTGTATTCTACGCATTCAGTATTTTTTTAAGTTTGATGGTTTTTTTATGGGTGATGAACAGCCAGATCAATCCGGCTTATAAGATTGCCTGGATTATCCCAATATTGTTGTTTCCGATTTTTGGCGGGTTGTTTTATCTATTTTTGGGACGCAGTCGATTGAGTCGAAAAATTGCACAGCAGATGAAGGCTTATGAAATGAATACAATGAAAGCATTGATGAATCAAAGAAGCAAAACAGAGGAATATCTGCTGGAACTGGAAGAATCAAACCTCGACTCAGCAATTCAGGCCCGTTACATCAATCATTACGGCGGATATCCACTTTATCCTGATTTCTACAGCCAATACCTTGGTACCGGAGAAAAGAAATTTGAACGGTTACTGGAAGAACTGGATAAAGCAAAGCATTACATCTTTATGGAATACTTTATTATTGAAGAAGGCTTAATGTGGAATCGGGTTCTGGAAATCCTGAAAAAGAAAGTTGAACAGGGTGTGGATGTCCGGTTAATTTACGATGATGTAGGATGCATTTTTACGCTGCCGCATGGGTATGATAAAAGATTAGAGGCGATGGGGATTAAGTGTTGTATCTTTAATCCGCTGATTCCGATTTTGTCTTTAAGGCAAAACAACCGGGATCACCGTAAAATAACCGTCATTGATGGTCTTGTAGCTTTTACCGGTGGAATTAACCTTGCTGACGAGTATATCAATGAAATTGAAAAGTTTGGTCACTGGAAAGACACAGCAATTCTCATTAAGGGAGAAGCGGTATGGAGCTTTACAGTGATGTTTTTATCCATGTGGGGCTATCTGCGTGGTGTAAAAGAAAAATTTAGCGACTTTTATCTGGCATCTGTGTTTCAGGAAGAAAACATACTTCTTTCCTCCACTGGCAGACCTTTTACATCAAAAGGGTATGTTCAACCCTTTGCCGACAGCCCGCTGGATAACGAGCCGGTAAGCGAAACCGTTTATTTAAATCTGATTTATCGGGCGAAAAAATACGTCTATATCACAACGCCCTACTTAATTCTGGCGAGTGAGATGGTAACAGCGCTTTGCGCCTCTGCCAAAGGAGGTGTGGATGTCCGGATCATAACGCCGCATAAATGGGATAAGCGAATGGTTCATGCAGTCACACGTACCTTTTACAAGACGCTGATTGAAAGTGGAGTTAAAATATATGAATACACACCTGGTTTTATGCATTCCAAAACCTTTGTTGTGGATGACGTGCACGGTGTAGTGGGAACCATTAATATGGATTATCGCAGCCTTTACCTTCATTTTGAGTGCGGCGTATGGATGACAAACACCAATGGCATCCATGAACTGAAAGATGACTTCCAGGAAACCTTGAAAGTATGCCAGCGAGTGACAATGGAAGATTATATGGAAATCAAATGGTATAAAGCGCTTGCGGGATCCATTTTAAGGATTTTTGCACCCATGTTATAGTGGAATTGCTGGAAGGCGGAATGCGAGGAAATGGCACCTTAATCATGCAATATCATTGATATGACTATGTGAAATGGAGCGTGATAGAAATGGATAAAAGCATTGGATTTATTGGAGCGGGAAACATGGGCAGTGCTATGATTGGTGGAATTATTGAGGCGGGATTTGCGAAAGCAGAGAATGTTTGTGTGTTTGACTTAGACAAAGAACAGGTTAATTTTCTGGCTCAAGAATACGGAATCCAGCCGGTGGAATCTCTCGATGAAATGTTGAATCAAAGTCGGATGATTGTGCTGGCGGTTAAACCAAACATCTATCCATCCGTTCTGGAGCAACTAAAGGATCCATTAACCGAGGAGCATATCATTATTACTATTGCAGCCGGTGTTACCCTGGGACAGGTAGAAAAGATTGTTGGTGCTAAACATAAAATTGTCAGGAGCATGCCTAATACGCCTGCATTGGTTCAAAAAGGAATGGCCGCGTTATGTGTCAACAGCCAGGTATCGGAAGACGAATTCCAAATGGTTGGAGAAATGTTTAATAGTTTTGGAAAATGGGAAAAGGTGAATGAAACCTTGATGGATAGCGTGGTGGCAGTAAGCGGTTCTGCGCCGGCGTATGTATTTCTTTTCATTGAAGCCATGGCGGATGCAGCAGTGCAGGGAGGCATGGCGAGAAAACAGGCCTATGCTTTTGCTGCTCAAACGGTTATGGGAGCGGCATCCATGGTCATTGAAACCGGGAAACATCCAGGAGAACTAAAAGACATGGTTTGTTCTCCCGGCGGAACTACCATAGAGGCAGTGCGCAGCCTTGAAAAAAATGGGTTTCGGAGTGCTGTCATAGAAGCGATGGTAGACTGTATGGATAAATCTGCCAAGATGGGTGGCAAGTAAGCAGGTTGGATGCATTATCGAATGGCCAGAAAAACCAGGAAATAATGGAAGATTCCGCCGGCCAGAATAAAAAGATGAAAAATTTCATGAAAACCAAAGCCGGGGGAAATTACCGGCTTTTTTAATATATAAAAGATGGCGCCGATGGTGAAAGAAGCACCGCCGGCGAAAAGCATCACAATAGAAGGAATGTTCATAGCATCCATCAAAGGCTTGATAGTAAAGATCGCCGACCATCCCATTAGCAAGTAAATGACCGTATAGAGTACACGAGGAGCTTTCAGGTAAAAAAACTTGAAGAAGAAACCAGTTAAGACCAAGGTCCATTGAAAGATTAATATCCCCCATCGAAGTCCGCCGGATAAATAGGCCCAAACCACCGGTGTATATGTTCCGGCAATCATGACAAAGATAGCAAAATGATCCAGTTTACGCCAAAAGGAGGCCTCGCCTTCTTCTTGTTTATGGTAATGATAAAGAGAACTGGCTGTGAACAAAAAAGTGACGGAAGCACCATAAATGAGGGCCAGTAAACGATAAGAAAACTGATCCTGAGCCTGAAAAATTAAAATGATCGCACCTACAGCTGCTGCCACAGCGCCTCCCAGATGGGTATAAAATGAAACGCGTTCGGTTTCTTTCATTGGAAAACATTCCTTTCAAATTTCAATCCATTGATTAATCCACTAAGCGATTGAAGCCAGTTTAATCGCTTAGGTTTATTATATCGCATATTTCCTCTCCATCATAGGGATTAACAAAGCGACGATATTAATCGTCGCTTTCCGGCATCAGTTCAAGCAATGAAAGGTTTTCAGCTGTTTCACAGTCATTTGAAAGGCTTAAGGAATCTGTTTTTTTCAGGTAAGTGCCAACGGCTGGAATGTTGGCGCGGTAGTAGTCCGGATTTTCAAATTGAACTTGGTCAAGATTCATCAAAGCAACCAACTCACTGCCTTTTTTTGGTTTTAACACCTGCACTCCTACAGAGTTTCGTGTTGTTTTCGAATTAATCTGTGAGGAGTCGAAAATCAGCACCTTGTTTATATTGCTGACAGCAATCAGTTGTTTTTCTTCCACCAAAAAACGTACTCCACGGAGGGGTTGGGAAGCATAGGCGTTCGCCAGTACTTTTCGGTTTGTCTTCGTTTCATAGGCACTTAGTGGAATTTTTGCCATCTTTCCATTCTGATAAGCAAAAAGAAGATGTCCGGCATAATCTGACGTTGCAACAGCAAAAAGAATCTTTTCTTCCGGCTCCATCGCTGCCAGATTAGGTATATACAATCCCAAATCACTTGTCTTAAGATCCTCCAGATCATAAAGCTTTAATTTATAGGCTTTTTGAGCATTAGAGACGAGAAGGAGATCGCCCTTGTTTTCGCCTTCAATTTCCTGGGTGATGTAATCATTGGGTTTTAACTTGTGTTCAAAATTACCTCTCAGGGAAGTCAGCGGAATTTTTTTCAGATAGCCATCCTTGGTTAAGAATACTTTTACGTTATAGTGACTAATCATCACGGAAGGTGTTGCCTGAGGAAGGTCTTTCTGATGGACTATTTTTGTGCGCCTTGGCTGACCGTAAGTATCTCGAACGCGTTGCAAATCGTCGATGATATATTGATTTTGGCGGACCGGGTCGTCGATCAGGTCTTTTAAATCCTTGATGGAGGACCTGAGGTTTTTGAGTTGTTTTGTTTGTTTTAATAAATGTTCTCGGTTTAAATGGCGGAGCTTAATTTCTGCCACGTATTCGGCTTGCATCTCATCGATGGCGAAGGCCTCCATTAAATTAGGGACCACTTGTTTGTCCTTTTGAGTTTCCCTGATGATTCGGATGGCTTTGTCGATATCCAGCAGGATTTTTTCTAGTCCCTTAAGTAAGTGGAGAGTATTTTCCTGTTCTGCCATTTCATAGGCAAACTGTCGTTTTAAACAATTCTGCCGAAATAAGAGCCATTCCTGTAAAATGCCGGGAATACCAAGTACCTTTGGGTTTCCGTTAACAATTAGATTAAAATTGCAGCTGAAGGTATCCTGCAGACTGGTTTGCCTGAACAGCCGTGTCATCAGCTGTTTTGGGTCTGTGTTTTTTTTCAGGTCCAGGGTCAGCTTAAGACCCTTTAAGTCCGTTTCGTCCCGGATATCATTTACTTCTTTCAGTTTTCCGGCTTTCATCAGTGCCACCAGTTTTTCCATGATGGCTTCCAGAGTAGTGGTATAGGGAATTTCGGTGATTTCAATGCAGTTATCTTCTTTGTGATGCTGGTATACGGCCCTTAAGGAAAAACTGCCATGACCGGTTTCATAAATACGAAGAAGTTCTTTTTCATCATAGAGCAATTCGCCGCCGGCTGAAAAATCCGGCGCTTTGAGAAGGGAAAAAACTTCTTCTTTTCGACCCTCCAAAAAAGAAATGGTTGCATCGCACAGCTCCGTCAGGTTAAAGGAACAGATGTTGCTGGCCATTCCAACGGCAATTCCCTGATTGGGATTCGCCAGAATGCTGGGAAAAGTCACCGGCAACAGCACTGGTTCCTTGGTGGTATTATCATAGTTTGGAACAAAGGGAACCGTATCTTTATTGATGGACTGAAAAAACTCAGCCGCCACTGGCATTAGTTTGGCTTCCGTATAGCGAGGAGAGGCAAAGGCCATGTCCCGGGAATAGCATCGACCAAAGTTTCCTTTGCTTTCTACAAGAGGCAGCAAAAGGCTCTCGTTCCCTTTGGTCATTCGCACCATGGTTTCATAGATGGCCATATCTCCGTGGGGATGAATTTTCATTGTCTGCCCGACGATATTGGCGGATTTTGTCAGACTACCTTTCAACAGACCCATCCCATACATGGTGTACAGCAGTTTCCGGTGGGAGGGTTTTAATCCATCGATCTCAGGAAGAGCCCTGGAGATAATGACACTCATGGCATAAGGCATATAATTGGTTTCCAGCGTATCCAGTACGTTTAGCTTTTGTATGGTTGGTGATTTCAAGGGCATTCTTCCTTCCGGGAAATTTGCTCAGCGCTTCAAATATTTAATCCAGATCTGCCTGGTCCATGTAGGCAGGGCCTTTATCGGTGATAAACAATTTTCGTCCAGGCAGATTGTTGCCCAGCAACACATCAAACATTTCTTTTGTTTTAGCAGCTTCCGAAGGCGTCACCTGAATCAGACGTCGGGTTTCCGGGTTCATGGTGGTCTCCCACATCATTTGAGGTTCGTTTTCTCCCAGGCCTTTTGATCGCTGGAGGCGATAAGTGCCTTTGATACTTTTCAGGATTTTATTTTTTTCCTGATCAGAATAGGCAAACAATGTCTTTTTCGCTCTGTGATCAGTAATTTCAAAGAGAGGGGACTCTGCTATGTAAACGTGACCTTCCTCGATTAATTGTGGGGTCAATACATAAAGCATGGTCAAAATTAAAGTACGGATCTGGTAACCATCCACGTCTGCATCGGTGCAGATAATGATTTTATTCCAGCGAAGTTTTTCGATCTTAAAGGTAGCCAAATCAGAATGACGTGATTTGATTTCCACGCCGCAGCCCAACACTTTTAGTAAATCGACAATGATATCATTGCCAAAAATTTGGGCATAAGAGGCCTTAAGGCAGTTAAGAATTTTTCCCCGCACAGGAATAATGGCTTGGAAATTAGCGTCTCGTCCCATTTTAGTGGCACCCAGTGCCGAATCGCCTTCCACAATAAAAAGTTCCCGCTTTTCCAGATCTTTGCTGCGGCAGTCTACAAACTTTTTCACTTTTGTGGCTAGATCCATTTTACCGTTCAATTTTTTCTTGATGTTAAGCCGAGTCTCCTCGGCAGTCTCTCTGCTTCGCTTATTAGTCAGCACCTGATTAAGAATTTTATCCTTTTCCTGGCGATTCTCAGTGAAGTAGATTTCCAGCTTTTCTTTAAGCAACGCCATTATCGCTTGCTGAACAAAGGAATTATTGATAGATTTTTTTGTTTGATTGGCATAGCTGGTCATGGTGGAGAAGGAGTTGGAAATCAGCAGCAAACTGTCTTCTATATCCGTAAAAAGAATTTTCTTCTCGTTTTTGCGATACAGGTTTTCATCGCGGATAAATTGGTCGATTACCGAAATAAAGGCGCTTTTAATGGCCCTGTCAGGGGCACCGCCATGCTCTAAATAACTGGAATTATGATAATACTCAATCCTGGGATAATAGTTGTTGAAGCAGAAAACCAGCTCCATTTTCACCTTGTATTCCGGTTTGTCTTCACGATCCCGACCGGAAGCGGTGCGTGTTAAATGCCGGATTTCCGTCAGTTCCTGTTCCTGGTTGAGTTCTTTGATATAATCCATAATTCCTTCCGGATAGTGGTACATAAAGGTTTCCTCTGTCAACTCATCATGGAAAACAAAATGAATTCCGGCATTGACGACGGCTTGGCGCTTTAGTGCTTCCAGAAAATATTCCTGCGGAATGGCAATCTCTGTAAAAACATCTAGATCTGGCAACCAGTGAATTCGTGTGCCGGTTTCTTTATAATGGATTTTTTCCTTTTTTAAGCCGCCAAGATTATGGCCTTTTTCAAAGCGTAAATTATAGCGATGCTTATCCCTAAAGACTTCCACGTCCATCCAAGCAGAAGCAAACTGAGTGGCGCAAGCGCCAAGTCCATTTAACCCCAAGCTGTATTCATAGGTAAGGCCTTGAATATTTTGGTATTTACCTCCGGCATATAGTTCGCAGAAAACAAGTTCCCAGTTGAACCGTTCTTCCCGCGGATTGTATTCCAGGGGAATACCACGGCCATAATCGACTATTTGAATGGAATGATCGGAAAACCGGGTGATTTCGATAGTGTTCCCAAAGCCTTCCCGGGCTTCGTCGATGCTATTGGCCAGTATTTCAAAAACCGCATGCTGGCAGCCGGCGACATCATCCGAACCAAAAATAACCCCTGGACGGAGCCGAACTTTGTCCGGACCTTTCAGGGACGAAATGCTTTCATTATTATATGCCTGTTGTCCTCGAACCATATCTTCGATCCTTTCCATACTTTTTATTCTGGCACAGAAAACAGTACATTGTGCCTGATAGGGTAAGAATACGTCCTCTTTGGATAGATATTAGGTCTTGTTTTTTTCCTAACCCCTACCATCTAACCAACTAACCACTAAAGATACGAAGTATCTTTGTAAAGCATATCATTAAAATGATGTTCCTGCCAGAAAAAAATTAGCCCTGAAAATACTTCATGCTGGTTTTTTTCAGTTCGCGGAGGCTTTTCAGCATGTAATAAGACTCAATGCCTGTGGCTTGAGACAATTCCTGAACCACCTTTTCACAGTCGCCGACTTCTTTGCCATGAATCATCGTATACAAATTATAGGGAAAATCAGGAAGAGAGGGACGCTGGTAACAATGAGAAACGGCTGAGTGGGCTGCCATCTGCTGGCCAACTTCTTCAATTTGGTCCTCTGGAACCAGCCAGACCACCATAGCGTTGGAATGGTAACCCAGTTTTTGATGGCGAACCACACCGCCAACTCGTCGAAGGATTCCATTCGTCTTATACCGTTCGATGCTATTCAATAACTCTTTTTCCGTTATGCGAAGGTCACTGGCAATATCCTCATAGGGAGTTAACGTCATTGGGAAATCTTCCTGAAGTTTTCGGATTATTTCCCTGTCTAAAGATGTCAAAATCATAAAGAACCTCCTGTCGAGCCTGCATTGAACTGCACTTTGATTTTAAAGACTCGTTTTGCCGGCAGGTTCATTATTTTACCTGAATCAGCAAATTTCTGCAACTGGTCCTCCAGCTTATTAAGCGTCAGGTGTTGCTGCTCAGATGAAGGAGAGATTAGGGTGAACCAGAGGTTGTAGGCATGTTTTCGGACATAATGATGGGTAACACCGGGCAGCGTATTGATAAACCTGGCGGCGACTTCAATGTTTTCCGCAGGAACGGAGACGGCACATAAGGTGCTGACATATCCCAGTTTTTTGGAATCAAAAACACCGCCAATCCGCCTTATTAGACCTTGCTGGCGAAAACGCTGCACCCGGTGAAGCACATCCCCTTCACTGGTTCCCAGCTTTTTCGCCAGCTCCAGATAGGGACGGGATGTGACGGGGAAATGATGTTGGATGATGGTGAGCAGTTCCTGATCGATGGTATCCATTAGGTGACCTCCTTTTGACCGCCCCGGTACAAACACCAAGGCTCTTCCGCCATATAATCACCGTCATGATAATAGGCAGCACGGGCGCGGCATCCGCCGCAGCTCTTTTTGTAATGACAGTGTCCACAGTAGCCGGAATACTCCAGGCTGCGGAGGGTTTGGAAAACAGGACTTTTTTGCCATATTTCACTGAAGGGGGTCTGACGCACATCGCCGATCTCCATATCCATATAAGCGCATGGCTGAACTTTTCCGGTAGGGCTGATGATGCAATAGGCTGTGCCTGCCAGACATCCTCTTCCAAAACGGGTTTCAATATCCAGTTCCCTGGCAATCCTCATAAATTGTGGAGCGCAGGTGGGTTTTAATTCAATGGAGACTTCTTTTTGTTTTTGCATAATCCGGGTGATTACCGACTCGTATTCAGCGGCACGAAGGGATGTATCCTCAATATTGGCACCTCTTCCCGTGGGAACCAAAAAGAAAAAGTGATGGGCAACTGCTTGTTGTTCAATGGCAAAATCTGTTAAGGCTTCCAGTTCAGGAGTATTCCAATCCATTACCGTTGTGTGGATCTGAAACGAGAGGCCAACTTCCCGACAGATGGCCATAGCGTTGACGGCTTCTTCCCAGGCGCCCTGATACTGACGCAGTTTGTCGTGTTTTTTCGGATGGATGCTGTCAAGGCTGATTCCAATGCCCATAGCCCCGGCTTCCTTTAAATCCGTGGCGAGCTGGGGTGTCAGCAAAGTGCCATTGCTTCCCAGTACGGGTCTTAGGCCAAGGGACTTGGCATAAGCAACCAATTCTACCAAATCATCCCTCATCAGCGGCTCGCCGCCGCTGAAAATCATGATCCTGAATCCGGCTTTTTTTATTTCCTCTAATAAAGCCTTTGCCTCTTCCGTGTTCAATTCTTGATCAGAACGCACGCCGGAATCACGGTAGCAGTGATCACAAAACATATTGCACTGGTTGGTACTGTTCCATGAAATAATCACAACGCATCACCGTCCCGCCGTATTTCTTCATCTGTTAGGTAACAGGCCGGATCCGACTCCCAAAAATCGCCGGTAACAGCTTCTGCCCGTGCCCGAAAATTGCCATTGCAAAGATCCAGCCAGCGGCAGGTGGCACAACGACCTTTCAATAAAGGTTTGCGGTTTTTTAAACCGGCTTGGATAGGGTCTTCAGTACTTTGCCAGATTTTACCAAAAGATTTTTCTTTTACATTGCCGAAGGTATGATTTTGAGTAAATTGATCCGGATGCACGTTGCCCTGGCTGTCCACATTAGCAAAAGCCATACCGCTTCGGTTACCGCCGTTCCGTTTCAGAAGCTTTAAAACAGCTGCTGCTTTTTCCGGATGGGATTCCCGCAGTTTTAAATAGAGGTAAACCCCGTCCGTGTGGTTATCCACTGACAGAATTTCTTTTTCAAGGCCACGTTGATGAAAATCCATGGTTCGGTGAATAATTCGATCCACCACTTGCCGCGTTTCCGCCGGCGTAATATCATCCGCTGTCATCTGACTACCGCGGCCGGAATAAACCAAATGGTAGAAGCAGATTCGGTCGATATTGGCTTCTTCCACCAGATCCAAAATCTCATCCACGTCATTCATGTTATGCCGGTTGATGGTAAAGCGAAGTCCAACCCGCTGACCTTCCGCAACACAATTTTCAATGCCTTTAAAAGCCTGCCGGAAAGCACCTTTTTTTTGACGGAACTGATCATGCACGGCTTCGAGGCCGTCTAAACTAATACCAACATACCCCACACCGGTTTGCTTCAAACGCCGGGCAACATCCCGGGTGATTAAGGTGCCATTGGTGGAAAGGGTGGGTCGTATGTTTAAGCGGGCTGCTTCTTCTGCCAATTCAAAAAAGTCCGGACGAATTAACGGTTCACCGCCTGAAAACAATAGAACAGGAACGTTAAAATCTGCAAGAGACTGGATAAAAGCCATCGCTTCTTTGTGATTCAATTCTCCCGGATAATACTGATGGTCGGAACTCATGTAACAGTGCACACAGCGTAAATTGCAGGTCCTGGTCATGTTCCATGCTACAACGGGGCCGATACCCTTGCGAATGCCATGAGGCCATTTGGCGGCATCCTCCTGATACCGAAGCTGATCGCCAAAATGCTGTGCCCCAGTTAAAAACTTGGTAAAGCTGATCATAAAATGTAAGCCACCTTTCAAATTAACGAGCTGAGAGGATAGAATCTATAGGTCAACCTATGATATATTGTTTAGTGATACATACTCATTATAATATAAGTAGCATTGATTATCAGTCTTTTTTAAAATATTATTGTCAGCGTAAATAATAGGCCAGAATTGCTAAATAAGATGTCTGTTACAAGGAGTGTTATAGATGAATCAACATTATCCGGTTGTGCTTAAACTAACGGGGAAGAAGTGTGTTGTTATTGGAGGCGGAAAAGTGGCGGAAAGAAAAGTGTATGCGTTACTGGACTGCGGAGCGGAAGTGAAGTTGATCAGCCCTTCTGTCACAAACAGTCTCCTTGACATGGCAAGATTGAGTAAAGTCAAATGGGAGAAAAGAGGCTATCGGTCAGGTGATTTGTCCAATAGTCGAATCGCTTTTATCGCTGTCGGTGATGAGGAGGTAACCTTTCAATGCAGAAAAGAGGCAGATGAGGCAGGAACGTTTCTAAATGTAGCAGACAAACCGGAGTGGTGTGACTTTATGCTACCGTCTCTCCACAGACAGGGAGATTTAATGTTGATGGTGTGTACAGAAGGCAATAGTCCGATGCTGGCAAAAAGAATCAGGCAGGAATTGGAAGTAACATATGGTCCGCCCTATGGTGCCGTGGTGAAAGCGCTGGGAAGGATTCGTGAGAATCTTGGCAACAAGATAGAGGATCAGAAAACCCGACAGGCGTTGTTTCATCAACTGGTTTATGAGGGTCCTGTGGATGAGGCATTAGGGCTGCCAATAGATGAAATTGAAGGTTTTTTAATGAATGCGTATGAAAACTGTTTAAGGCATTTTGTCAGAATGTCATCAGAATAGCATGGGAGGGTATTTGGTGAAAAAATTGAGAATTGGTTCCAGAGGAAGCCGATTGGCATTGATTCAGGCAGAATGGGTGAAAGAACGACTTCAATCATTCCGCCGGGATCTGGAAATAGAAATACAAATCATAAAGACAAAGGGTGACATCATTTTGGATCGAACCCTGGATAAGGTGGGCGGCAAGGGACTCTTTGTCAAGGAGATACAGAACGCTCTTATTGACGGCAGTATTGATTTGGCGGTTCACAGCATGAAAGACGTACCCGGAAAATCGCCGGGAGGGCTTCAAATGATTGCCATTCCGGAAAGAGAGGATGCCAGGGATGTACTGGTGACAGCGGATGGAAAATCCTGGGAGGCATTGCCGGATAATGCCGTTATAGGCACCAGCAGTGTTCGAAGACAAGCACAAATAAAAACCCTCCGACCGGATTGTCAGGTAGTCCCTATTCGCGGAAATATTGAAACCAGAATGCGAAAAATGCAGGAGCTAAAGATGGACGGCATTATTCTGGCGGCAGCCGGATTGATTCGATCCGGATATTTCAATGAACATCAGCATTATGCTTTTAGGGAGGAAGAATTTATTCCGGCCGTCGGGCAGGGCGCGCTGGGATGCGAAATCCGTGAAGGAGATTGCCAAACTGCAGCCATTGTCCAGGTCCTGGATCATCCGGAAACGCGTCGGATCATTGAAGCAGAAAGAGGCTTTCTCAACTACCTGGAAGGTGATTGTCATGTGCCGGTGGGAGCTTATGGATTGATAAGGAATGGTTCCATAACCCTCGCGGGCATGGTGGCATGCGTCCATTCCGGCAGGCGCCTAACGGCCACCATGTCCGGGGCGGGCGAGCCGAAAGAACTGGGAATTACTGTCGCAAAAGACCTTATTTGGCAAGGCGCAGAAACATTGTTGGGAAGAAAAGCCAATACACCTGGGAGGTAAAATTGATGAAAACAGCAATGGTATACCTGGTGGGAGCAGGACCGGGAGCGGAAGAACTGATCACGGTAAAAGGATTAAACTGCTTGAAGACAGCGGATGTCGTCATGTATGATCGCCTTTCGGGGGTCGGGCTTTTGGCTTATGCTCCGACGGGGGCCGAATTGATTGATGTCGGTAAAACACCGAATCACCATCCGGTTCCACAGGAAGAGATTAACCGTATTCTGGTGGAAAAGGCAAAAGAAGGAAAGACAGTGGTTCGTCTGAAAGGCGGCGATCCCTTTGTTTTTGGACGTGGCGGTGAGGAGGCGCTGGCCTTGGAGGAGGAAAACCTGCCCTTTGAAATCGTGCCGGGAATCACCTCGTCCATTGCTGTTCCTGCCTATGCCGGAATACCCGTGACCCATCGTCATGTCAGCTCATCCTTCCACGTTATCACTGGCCATGAAGATCCAACTCAGGAAGAATCCCTGGACTATGAAGTACTGGCAAAGCTAAATGGTACGTTGGTATTTCTGATGGGAGTAGGAAAGCTGGAAAAAATTGTGGATCAGCTGGTAGAACATGGTAAAAAACCTGAAACGCCGTCAGCCCTGATTCATCGGGGAACAACTTCCAGTCAAAAAACGGTGACGGGCACGCTTGAAACCATCGTTAAGCGCGTCAAAGAGGCTGCACTGAAAGCCCCCTGCATTATTGTCATTGGAGAAGTGGTAGCCCTGCAGCCCAGGCTGAAATGGATAGAAAAAAAGCCGCTGTTTGGGAAACGGGTGATGGTTACCAGGAGCCGAAGTCAGGCCAGCAACCTATCGGAATCGTTAAAGGAGCTGGGTGCCGAAGTGATGGAGTGCCCGACCATTGAGATCGAACCGATCCAAAAGCCGGATAATCTTGAGAATGTACTGGACGGGATGAATACGTATCAACACGTGATCTTCACCAGCGTCAATGGTGTGGATACCTTTATTCAGTTGCTTTTCAAAAGTGGAATGGACCTTCGTTCTCTTTCTCCGGATTGCCGTATAACAACCGTGGGGAAGGCAACGCAAAAGAGACTGGAAGAGATGGGACTTCGTACGGATTATCTGCCGGAAGTCTTTACAGCGGAAGGCATACTGGAAACAATGAAAACCCTGGTTAAATCTGGAGACAAGGTACTGGTTCCCCGTGCAGGAATAGGGCGGCGGAATTTGCTGGACAGCTTACATCGGATGGGAGCAGAAGTGGAAGAACTAAAGCTCTACAACACCATTGTACCGATGCAAAATCGCGAACTGCTCTTAGAACAGCTGCGGGATGGAATTGATTGGATTACCTTTACAAGTGCATCGACGGTCAATCATTTCATGGAAATGATTGGAAAAGAAAACATTAAAAGACTGAAAAACAAGAAGATTGCCGTCATCGGCCCGGTGACGGCATCGGCTGCCCAGGACCAGGGTCTCGCTATAACCTGCCAGGCAAATCCTCACAGTATTCCAGCACTGGTGGAAGCCATCAGAAAGGAGTCGATCACACATGATAAATGCTAAGAGACCACGACGATTAAGAGATACAGAAACCATTCGAAAACTGGTGCGGGAAACCATTGTTCATAAAAATGATTTGGTGCAGCCACTTTTTGTCGTGCATGGTCAAAAAATCCGAAAAGAAATAACCGGGATGCCCGGACAATATCACTTATCCGTGGATGAGTTACTTGAGGAAGTAAAGGAATTGACGGCTGTGGGGATTAATGCCATCATTCTTTTTGGTCTCCCCGAGAGTAAAGATACCTTTGGGTCGGAAGCATACGATCCGGTTGGCATTGTTCAACAGGCAGTGAGAGCCCTGCGGGAAGCATTTCCTGAACTGCTGATTATGACAGATGTATGCCTTTGTCAATATACGGACCACGGACATTGCGGTATCGTTGAAAAGGGAAGGATCCTGAACGATGAATCTCTGGAACTCATCGCCCAGGTCGCTCTGACCCATGCAGAAGCCGGTGCGAACATCGTGGCGCCTTCGGATATGATGGACGGCCGGGTGGCCGCCATACGCCATAAGCTTGATAGGAACGACTACCATCATGTCAGCATCATGAGTTACAGCGTCAAATATGCTTCCGCTTTCTATGGACCTTTCCGGCAGGCCGCCGGCAGCAGCCCGCAATTTGGTGATCGACGGAGCTATCAGATGGATCCGGCAAATGCAAGAGACGCCCTGCGAGAGGCGGAGCTGGATGTGGAAGAAGGAGCCGATATGCTGATGGTGAAGCCGGCCCTGGCATACCTGGATATTATTCGGGAGGTGAAGCGCCACGTTTCTTTACCACTGGGAGCCTACCAGGTTAGTGGTGAATATGCCATGATCAAAAATGCTGTGCAGCAAGGGTTACTGGATCATGACCAAATCATGGTAGAAACCCTCACCAGCATAAAAAGAGCCGGAGCGGATGTCATTCTCACCTATTTTGCAAAAGAAATGGCAATCTGGATCGATGATTATGAGTAGGTCCGCGGAATCCTTTCTCAAAAGAAGGGATTTGTGTAACAAACTGGGTATCTAACATAATAATCAAGCAAAGAGGTGAGGAGTGATCATTGATGTTGTTTAAGAGGATTCTACTAGCAACGGACTTTTCGGAGCCAGCGCGACAACTGATCCAATGCTTGCCGGAGTTAAAAGCCATGGGAATGGAAGAAGTGGTTCTTTTTCACGCCATCAGCGTTGTAAAAGCACAGGCCAGTGCGCTGGAGCTGAAACAATATAATGAAGAAGAACTGGAAAAGGAAAAGAACCGGTTGGAAGAACAGGGACTGAAGGTAAGCGTGAAAGTTCCATTAGGCTTTGCACCGCAGGAAATTATTCATGCGGCGAAAGAAGAAAAGGCATCCATGATTCTAATGGGATCCCACGGCGGCGGAATGATTAAAAGTATTTTTCTAGGAAGCACCACTTTTGATGTGATTCGAATGAGTGAAATTCCGGTATTGGTGGAAAAATACAAGAATGTAAAAGCGGATGATTATCGGTCAGCTTGTGAATTGAAATTTGACAAAATCCTGTTTCCAACGGATTTTTCGCCCTGCTCCCGCTTAGGATATGAGCAGTTAAAGGAATTGGCTCCTAAAGCACAGCGAATAGAATTGGTTTCCGTACTGGAAAGAATCAGCGATCAATCTGTTTGGGAAGAGGCAAAGGATCGTTCAGAGCAGGAAATGCTGCTGATGAAAAAAGAATTGGAAGCTTTGGGAACAGAAACGAAAATCCATGTAACCCAGGGAACGCCGTCCAGACAAATACTGGAAATTGCAGATCGGGAAAACGTCAGCTTGATTCTGATCAGCAGGCGAGGACAGGGAAAAATTAAAGACCTGCTGCTGGGCAGTACAGCAGAGGCCGTAGCCCGGCAGTCGAAACAGCCGGTGTTGCTGGTTCCGTGTATCTTCTAGTTTCAATTAAAAAACCACCCATGGGAGGGTGGTTTTTTAATATTCCCATGGAGGATTTTCAATTTCCATGATCTTATCTTTAATACAGAAATTGTCTATGATGCGTGCATAGATTTCTGTCGTGTTAATCAAGTCTTTGATGGCAATTCTCTCTGACTCTGTATGGGACATGCGGATATCTCCAGGTCCAAAGACTACCGTTGGAATTTTCGCGTACACTTTCAGAAGGGCTGCATCCGTCCAGCCCCGCCCGCGGGTAATTTGGGGCTCACGCTTGATGACTTCACGGATGGACGATCTGACGGCATGGACAATGGGTTCTGTCATCGGGGTGACAAGGGGTGGATGGCTTAAAATCGTATCGTTGGCAGAGCTCTTTCTAATCTCGGCATGCAGCTGATGGTCCTGTTCTTTCATGTCATCCAGAATTTCCTGATATTCCTGCATAACAGATTGGACTGTCTCTCCGGGTATATAGCGACGGTCAATTTTAACCGTACAGGAATCCGCCACCGTGCTTTGTCCCAAACCACCTTCAATAATACCGATATTCATCAGAGAAACACCCATAAATTCATCCTCCCGCTGGCGGATTTTCGGGTAAAGATCTCTTTTGGCACGGTAAATAAACTCAGCAGCTTTTTCGATGGCGTTAATTCCACCGTCGGGACTGCCGCTGTGAGAGGCTTTGCCAGTGAAGATGACATCAAACCATTCCAGTCCCCGGTGTCCTATGGCATATTGGTAATTGGAAGGCTCGCCAACAATGGCTGCATCAGTTCGGATGCCGGAATTGATTAAGCACTCCGTTCCTTCGCTTTTTCCCTCTTCGCCAATGACGCCGGCAAAGATGATGTCCCCGTCCGGCGTAATGCCTGCCCGCTTGTATGCCAGCAGTGTGATTAGCATGGAGGCCAGGCCGCCTTTCATGTCGGCAGCACCGCGGCCCCAGACATAACCACTGTGGACACCTTCGTTGAAGGGGTCAATGGTCATTCGATAAGGAGTGATGGTATCAAGATGCCCGTTTAGCATCAGGGAATTACCGGTTCCACTACCCCGAAGAAAAGCAAGAACATTCTTGCGCTGCCCTGTTACTTCCTGAAATTGAACCTCTAAACCATTCGCGCCGCAATAATCATAAATAAACTCAGCGACGTCCTTTTCCTGATGGGGAACACCCGGATGGCTTGGAATCTGTATGAGCTGATGTGCCAGTTCGATAATTTCATCATGGCGGTAATAATCATTTACATAAAACAAGGATGGACACTCCTCGACTGATTTAATCGTTCATGAAAAGATGAACCTCTTTCTATATGTCACCATATGCGGGTTCAAAAAGCAAGATGTTTTATTGCCATAAACCGGTTGAAAAACACAAATACAGGAAATAACCCTCTGAATCAATCCTATAAGCATGAATGCTTGAAATTACGTCTGTTTTGTTTAATATGTTTTGACAGCGGTATTTATTGGATATGGAGGTGAAAAAAATGGGAAAGCAAAGGTTTGGTTTTTAATGTTCGTCGTCATCATGACGGGCTGCCATACATCGGAACAATTGGAGGAAGGAGGAGAAACGATGGAAAGTCAGGATCTAAAAATGGGAACTCTACTGGATGAACGGCCAGAAGTGACGGAACTGGCAACCTTTGGCCTTGGCTGATTCTGGGGACCTGATGCTCAGTTTGGGCAAATGCAAGGGGTAGTACGAACCAGAGCGGGTTATGCCGGTGGGGAAGCCCCGGATCCCACTTACCGGAGAATTCAGGACCATTCGGAGACGCTTCAGATCGAATACGATCCATCACTGATCACTTATGAGGAACTGCTGGAAGTTTTCTGGGAAAGTCACGACCCGACGGCTCGGCCATATTCCCGCCAGTATATGAGTATTCTGCTTTATCATAATGAAGGCCAGAAGGAAATCATTGAAAAAAGCCGGGAAGCATACGAAGCAAAGACTGGCAGATCGGTTATGACGGAAATAAAAGCGCTGGATCGCTTTTACTCCGCAGAAGGATACCACCAGAAATATTATTTACAAAACAGACCAGGTATTGTGGAAGAAGTCAGGGGGATGTACCCGGACTTTACAAGCTTTGTCGATTCCACTACAGCAGCCCGGTTAAATGGATATGTGTCGGGTAAAGGCAACATGGAAGAATTTGAAAGGGACATCAATAAAATGAACCTTCCGGAAAAAACAGAAAAGAACTTGAGGGATTTACTGGATATGATCTGGTGATGATTATGAACGACGCTTCCGGTTGTTTTTCCTTTTGGAAAAAGGAGAGCCGGAAGCTTTTCTTTTTGGTGGCTGCTGTGCCGTTTTTTGGATTTGTTCCGGCGGTACAAGAGCTTCCCTGTGAAAACCAATAAGATCCTCCCGCTGAGCCAGTCTAAGTGCTTTTCGGATCAGACCGTGATGTTGCTTTTTTCCAGACTGAAGAAGAGCCCGTTGCATCAGTTTATCAGACTGTTCCTTAGGAACATAAATTTTTTGGTTATTCCTTGGATCCAGCTCTGTGTAGTACATACAGGTGGAAAGCGTTCCGGGAGTAGGATAAAAATCCTGCACCTGCTCCGGCTGGTGTCCTAATTTTTTTAGATACAAGGCCAAATCAATGGCGGCATTTAAATCAGATCCGGGGTGGCTGGATATAAGATAAGGCACCAGGTATTGATTTCGTTTTTCTTTTTCATTAAACCGACGGTATCGCTCCCGGAAATCATCAAAAACTTGGATCTTCGGTTTTCCCATAAGATCCAATACGTGAGAATTGGTATGTTCCGGCGCTACTTTAAGCTGACCACTGACGTGATGACGGCATAAATCTTCAAAAAAAGATGGGTCAGGGTCGGCCATCAGGTAATCATAGCGAATACCAGAGCGGATAAACACTTTTTTGATGCCTGGCAGTTTTCTGAGCTTGCGTAACAGATGGACATAATCCTGATGCGTGACTTCCAAATTTGGGCATGGCTTCGGTGCCATGCATTGACGGTGAGCGCAGGATCCGTAGGTTATCTGTTTTTTACAGGCAGCCTGTCGGAAATTAGCCGTGGGACCACCGACATCATGAATATAGCCCTTAAAATCCGACTCTGCTGTCAGCGTTTGAGCTTCTTCCAGAATGGATTCATGGCTTCGGCTCTGGATCTGCCGCCCCTGGTGAAAGGTTAAGGCACAGAAGTGACACCCGCCGAAGCATCCGCGATTGCTGATCAGACTAAACTGTACTTCTGAGAAAGCTGGAACAGAACCCTCTTCTTTATAAATGGGATGTTCTTTTCGGGCAAAGGGAAGACGATAGACCTGATCCATTTCATCTGTTGTTAATGGGTTGGCAGGGGGCATCTGAACAATGAAACCTGCTTCATAAGGTTCTGCCAGCACCTCCCCTGAAAGGGGATCTGTATGGTGCATTTGCGTCAAAAAACTCGAACCCACCTGTCTTTTGGAGTTTTGAAGGGTTTTCCAGGCAGGGAGGATCATTGGATTGTCGATGGATTCCAAATCACGGGAATAAAAAACAGTTCCCCGGATAAAGGTTAGGCTGGATACCGGCAGTCCGCTGTCCAGGGCCTCCGCAATTTCCAGGATCGATCGTTCCCCCATGCCATACACCAGCAAATCAGCTTTGGTATCCATCAAAATAGATGGTTTTAAACGGTCCTCCCAATAATCGTAATGAGCCATTCGGCGCAGGCTGGCCTCAATGCCTCCCAGAATAACCGGCACTTCCGGGTACTGTTTTTTTATTTTTCTGGCGTATACCGTAGCAGCTCTGTCCGGGCGGTTTCCCATCATACCGCCGGGAGAAAAAGCATCGGTTTTTCGACGTTTTTTTGCAACGCTGTAATGGTTGACCATGGAATCCATATTCCCAGCGGTTACCAGGAAGGCCAGCCTTGGGGAACCCAGCCGGGAAAAAGACTCGGCTTTCGTCCAGTCAGGCTGGGCAATCATGCCGACTCGAAAACCGGAAGCTTCCAGCCAGCGTCCAATAATGGCAGCACCAAAAGAGGGGTGATCTACGTAAGCATCGCCAGAAACCAGTATAAAATCGACCTGGTCCCAGCCGCGGTCTTTCATATCGTTTTGATTTACGGGTAAAAATTCATGGGGCATAAGAATGTTCCTTTCACGAGTATTCCTGCTCATTGTACCATATTTTACATCAGAGGGTTTTGAAATGGAAAGAAGGGTATGATCGGAAATAATCCAGGAGAGGTGATTTTACGATGACAGATAAAAAGCAACTTGCATTTATTGGTCTGGGCGCGATGGGCCTGCCCATGGCTAAAAGATTGGTGGAAGCCGGAATCCCAGGCTCTTGCCATGGCAGAGGAAATCGGCCTTTCACCGGATACCTTCTATGAAGTGATTTCCAACAACTCTGGAGCATCCAAGGTGCTGGACACAAAATTCGAAAAGATGAAAAACCGCCAATACGACAGCGGTTTTCAAACGAAGCTCTTGATAAAAGATATGAATATAGCACTCAATCAAAGACAGCATCAGGATTTGCAGCTGTTGAAAAAAAGCACTGGAGATTTATGGGCAGGCGACAGAGTCTATGGACGGGCAGGATTTTTCTGTCATAAACAAGTTGTTTCGCAATCATGAATCCTTTTAGTGCAACGGGCCGATATAGGATTTAAATAAATCCAGGTTATTACTGTTCCCGAGCATTATCAAATCATCGCCTTTTTTCAGGAGAGTGTCTGCAGACGGGTTAAGTTGAACCGTATCACCGGAGGTGACGGCAATAATCATACAGCCGGTGGAACCGGCAATACCGGTATCCTTAATTTTCTTTCCGTCAAGGGTATCATCGACATGATGCTGAACAAAATGAATGTCCATATCTGGGATGACTTGCTCCTTTTCTTCCGTTAGAATAGTCGATAGGATCGTACCGGCAATTTTACTGACAGACAGAACAAAATCCGCGCCAGCTCGGTATAGTTTGTGAACATTATAATGACTGTTGGCACGCACAAAAATCCGAAGGTTTGGGTTCAGCTGCTTAGCGGCCAAAACAGAAAAAGTGGCCCGATCATCCCGGTCAGCTGATATAATGTAGGTGCCAGCCTCCTGAATACCTGCCTCCATTAAAACAGACTTTGATGTAATGTCTCCCAACACATAAGGGATATCCTGTACAGGTTCGCGAACAATCAACTGGATATCCTTATTTCTTTTTTGCAATAGCTGAACCGTTCGCTGCGCCACATCACCAAATCCCGCAACGACATATTTCTGATGACCCAGATCGAATCGATGCAGGTTGCTGGACATGCTTTTCTCCAGTTGTTCCAACTGATCCTTTGTTCCCAGCACCACCACCATGGATTCTTCGGAAAGAATCATATGAGGGCTGTCGACCATTCGAAACACGCCGTTTTCCCAAAGTCCAAGAATGGTGACGCCGGTGCTTTCCCGGATGCCGCTTTCCTGAATGGTTTGGTTAGCGAATTTGCAGTATATGCCAATGGGAAACTCCATAACGTACAAATCGCCTAATTGATTCATTTCCGATGTCAGTGCCGGACCTACTTCTGCCATGGCTAAACGAGCCAGCTCCTCGCCCAGAATCTTTTTCGGATCGATTACTTCTGTGGCTCCGGCCAGTTTCAACATTTCGGTTAAATGATGGTTTTCGACAGATACCAGGATCGGGATTTGTGTGAGCGCCCTGGCCTCCAGCAAAATGTTGATATTTGCTTCATCTGACTCCGCTGCCATAATGGCCTTTGCTCGTTCAATCCCAGCGGAAAGCAACGCTTGGTGATCGGAGGGATCTCCGTAAACAACGGGCCTGCCTTGCTGCATTAATTTGCGAACATTGGTGAGTCGGCGTTCCAATATGACATAGTCGCTGTTGCTTTCTTCCAGTTCTTCGATCAATGAATCCGTTAAATCGGAAAATCCGCATAAAAGAATATGGTTGTGGATTTTTTTTGATAAGTTGCTGGGAGGAATTTCCTCAAAATGATTATGCAACCATTCGGCAGAAGCAGTCCCTAATAAAATGAATACCAGGCTTAGACCGAGGACCATTAAAATAGAAGCATAAACATTCATAAAAGTGGATCCAAAAGGCAGCAAGTCACCATAACCGGTAGTGGTAAAGGTTTGAAAAACAAATAGCAGGCTTTGTCCGTAAGAGACAGTTCCTTCTTCGAAATGATCATACAGAAACTTCGTTAAAAAGACAGAAGCAACGATCATGAAGAGAATCAGTATTAAGATGAGTCGCGTTATTTTTTTGAGACGTTGGTGTTCCATTGACAACAGTCCTTATCATGATATTTTGGTTTATACGATATATATTTAATACAAACCATATGTCTGGCTTACATTCTGGACAAAAATAATACCTTTTCCTGGTTTATCGATTTCCAGATGCTCTCTTATTGAAGAGGTAATCTGATCGGTTAAATCTTTTTCAGAGATAATCAGCACGATTTCTTTTTCAGGCTCAATTTCCAT
>SLLE01000097.1 GCA_007134225.1 Tindallia sp. | reverse complement strand
TAAACAGATGAAGCAACGGATTGCTGTGGCATCTGGGACTTTGCTTTCTGAAACCTTCCAGATAGCAGGAATGCCTCTTGATTTGGCGTGCGGAGGAGAAGGATTATGTGGTAAGTGTCGCATTCAGATCCTTCGGCAGGAAGGCTTGGAGTCAGTGCTGGCTTGTCAAACACGGATTGTGGAAAATGTAACGGTTTTACTGCCGGAAGAGGTTCTTAAAAAACAGAAAGGGCCGGTGTTGACCGATGGCGAGGAAAGTCGAAGGTTCCAGCTGGTTCATTTTAATCCGGCTGTCCGAAAAATATGCATTGAAAAGGAAAAGCTGAAACTAAGCCGTGAGAATAACTATTTTGATTCCCTTCGCTACCAGATGGCTCAACAAATTAAAACGCCTGTGCACAATTCATTTCTCATGGCTTATCCCGAAATGAAAAAACTTGATCAGATGCTTAGCAACCAGGAAATAGATCAGTTCACTTTAGTATTGGATCAGCGAGAAGTGATTGACCTTCAAGTCGGTGATACGACTAGTATGCTTTATGGAGCTGCCATTGATATCGGAACAACGACGCTGGTAATGTACCTTTATGATTTGACCAATGGAGATTTGCTGGGTGTCTATTCGGATATGAATCCTCAGACAGCCTGGGGATTCGATGTCATCAGTCGAATTATGTACGGTGCCAATCATGAAAATGGCACGGAAGCTCTTCAAAATGCTGTGATCAAGGCGTTGAACTCCATGATTGATGAAGCGGCTTCGTCTTTTCCGGTGCTGAAAACCAATCTTTACCAGTTGGTTATGGGTGGTAATACCACCATGCATCACTTGTTCCACGGGTTTAACCCTAAGGAGCTCGGGCAGACGCCCTTCCGAGCGCTTCAATATCAGCTGATGGAATCCGAGGGAAAAGATGGTGGACTTTCATGCCCTGAAAAGGCTCGAATTGTCTTTTTGCCACTTCTCGGAGTATTTGTGGGAGCAGATACGACGGCAGTGCTCTTGTCGATGGAAGAAGACGAACAACAACGATTGATCATTGATTTGGGAACCAACGGTGAGATAGCCGTAGGCAGCAGAGGTAAATACCTGGTGGCTTCAACAGCCTGTGGCCCAGCTCTGGAAGGGGCAGGCCTTTCCTGTGGAATGATGGCGGCTCCGGGAGCTGTGGAAAAAGTTGAACTAAGGGATGGACAGGTCGAGATGCAGATTATTGGAAATACACTGGCATCCGGCCTCTGTGGGTCTGGCGTCGTTGATCTTATGGCGGTTTTGCTTCGAGAAGGCATTGTGGATGCTTCCGGGCGTATGCTGGATAGAGAGACTTTCAATCAGCGATACTCCGACCACCCATTAGCGGATCGTCTTTTTAAAATTGGGAATATCAATGCTTTTATGGTGGCCCCGAAGGAAAGAAGCCAACGTGAAGGCGGTGTCTATCTGACACAAAAAGATATCCGGCAGATTCAGCTGGCGAAAAGCGCCATCTACACCGGATGCTTAATGCTTTTGGAAAAGGCGGGAATGTGTGGGGGAGACCTGGATGAAATATTACTGGCGGGCGCTTTCGGTAACTACATACATGTTGGGAATGCTCAGCAGATTGGTTTGATTCCACATTTTGAAGGAGTTCTGACCCGATCCGTGGGGAACGCTGCCGGAACGGGTCTACAGCAAGTATTGCTTAATTTTGAAGAAAAGAAACGCAGCGAGAAAGTAGCGAGACAGGTGGTTCATGTGGAACTGGCCAATGATCCGGTATTTCAGGAACAATACGTGCAGCATCTGGAATTTGGAGCAATGCATCACGCTTGAATGGAAGGAAAACTCATTTTCGATCTTTCAAGTAACGATGCATTTGCTCTTCATCTTTTTTCTCCAGACCTCGCTCGCCGGCCATGTTTTCTAGATGGTGAGTAAATTCATGAAGCAGGACGTCTTTTAGTTTTTCATACAGTTTTTTTTCGGAAAAACCATGATAAACCTGACGAAACGAGCCGTAATAGATGGTGATTTGTCGGCCTGTCTGGTCTCTTTTGTATTCTCCCATAATATAAAGCGGCTGTCCGGGTTTGGTCCGGGTATGTTTTTTGGGACGTTCCAGCAAGATGATACCCCCATTAAGATCCTTAAAGAAATCTTGTGGTATCTCGTCTGATATATGATTTAACATTTCGTGAAAATCGTCTATGGATGGAAACTTTGGCATCATAATCTTCCTTTAATCGTTTTCTTCATTGTACGCGATGAGACGGACTCTTTTCAAGTGCATTTCAATGTCATTGTATTATCCTGGTAAATTACTTTATTTAGCCGTTTTTTTTATTATTAAAGGACTTTTTATGTTATGATGGGTTTTAGCTGAAAATATTTTACAAAATAAGGAGTATTCTGTTCAATGAAATTGATTAAAATACTGATCGGAAAGCTGATCTACGGACTGGCCAAAGGGCTTTCTCATTTTCTGGATGGATTTATTTATATGATTGAGACGGCTATTCTTTTGGCGAAAAGCTTTCTGAAGGGATGCGCCGTGCTCATCAGCATGGGGGGCTGTCTTTTTTTTCTGTTGATGATTGGGCCCCTTGGATCTATATTGTTTCGGAATCCGGGAGTGTTTCTTGTGGCGGCACTCATCATGATATTCCCCTTGATCGGAGCAATCTCCATTGTTTACTTAAAATACTTCAAATATATCACCACGAATTACCTGTTTCACATGGCCTCCTACTTGATGGATGATGAAAATGTTCAATATCGAAAATTTCGAGCCTTCAAAGAGGATTTTCGAAGGGCGGAAGAAGAAAAAGCCAGAAGAGAGCGCCAGCGTCGTTATGAACAGCAAAGGCAGTGGGAAGAACGTTTCCGCCAGTGGCACCAGCAAAGTGCCGGGTGGGGACGAGGTACATACCAAGGGACGGATGGAAGCGGATATAGTGGCCAGGGAAGCTTTGGACAATCCGGCGTCAATCCTTACGAAGCCTTTAAGCAGAAATATCGGGAAAGCTGCAAAATCCTGGGTGTGTCAGATCAGGCGGATCAATACCGGATCAAACTGGCTTATCGAAAAAAAGCGAAAGAATTTCATCCGGATGTTAACAAGAATCCGGAAGCAACCCAACAATTTCAGAAAATCAATGAAGCATATGAGTTTTTGACGGAGGAGAATATTCAACGATACCAGCAGATGAAATAAACAGGCGTAAGGAAAAAAACTAAAACAGACGAAGGTGGAATGATTCATGAAACGAAGTGTCGGGACTGTTGCACGAGGAATTCGAACTCCGATTATCAGTCGGGGAGATCGGGTAGAGGATATTGTCATCCGGAGTCTTCAACAGGCGGCTGAATTGGAAGGATTTGAGATTGGTGATAAGGATGTAATTGGCATTACCGAATCTGTTGTGGCAAGGGCACAGGGAAACTATGTCAGTGCCGACAATATTGCCGCAGACGTTATGAACAAATTTGGCGGTGAAAAACTGGGATTGCTTTTTCCGATTCTCAGTCGCAATCGATTTGCTGTTCTGCTGCGGGGGATTGCCAGAAGCACGAAACATGTTGTGCTGATGTTTAATTATCCGTCGGACGAAGTTGGAAATCCATTGGTGGACATTGATGAGCTGGATGCAAGAGGAATTGACCCCTGGACAGATCATTTGACGGAAGAAGCCTTTCGAAATGCCTTTGGCATAACATTGCATCCCTTTACCGGTGTTGACTATATTCAGTATTACCGCTCCATTATTGAAGAAAGCGGTGCCGAATGCACTATTCTTTTTTCCAACCGGGCAGCGACAGTACTGCAGCATACGGATCAAGTGCTGGCTTGTGATGTGCACACCCGCTTTCGTACCAAGCGGCATTTGCTGAAAGCAGGGGCGAAAAAAGTGCATGGTCTAGATGAAATCATGGCGGAACCTGTTAACGGAAGCGGTTACAATCCGGAATATGGTCTATTAGGCTCCAATAAAGCTACGGAAGAAACAGTGAAATTATTTCCAAGAGACTGCCAGCCATTGGTGGAATCGATTCAGGAAAGACTTAGGGAGCAAACCGGAAAAAATGTGGAGGTCATGATTTATGGAGATGGCGCATTTAAAGATCCTCAGGGAAAAATATGGGAACTGGCGGACCCGGTAGTGTCGCCGGGCTACACCGCAGGTTTGGAGGGAACTCCCAACGAGGTGAAGATAAAATACCTGGCAGATAATGATTTTGTAGACCTTAAGGGAGAAGCATTACAGGAAGCCATCGCAAAACATATCAGCAGCAAAAAAAAGGATTTGGTAGGGGCTATGGAAGCACAGGGGACTACGCCCCGTAAACTGACTGATTTGATAGGATCACTCTGTGATTTAACCTCTGGAAGTGGTGACAAAGGGACCCCGGTGGTCTATATCCAGGGGTATTTCGACAGCTATGCGGAATAAACAGGATGAAAGAGATGACCTGGCTAACAAATAGCCAGGTCAAAATTTTTCCGTTTACCTTTTTTTCATAGCTTTTTCTCGGATCTCCTGCCCTTCTTCAAGGGTAGGGGTGCGAATGATCAACGCATAATCCCCCATAGCGGATGCAAAGGCTAGGGGAATCGGGCCATTGAAGACGATGGCATCCGGATATTCTTGGACAAGCTCTTCTGCTGAAAAAGTGTACTCGTAATGACTTTTTCTTCCGACGTAAAAACAGTTAAATTTTCGGTCGATTTCAGCCGCGAAGGTACCTTCTGTTACCAGCTGGGCGTATAGTTCATAAACGTTCAAGTCATTGGCGTAATTAATCATATCGACGATCATGCCGCCAGGCGGTCGTGCATTAACTTCCAAAGCCACCACTTCGTTGTCCGGCAGAAGAAAAAATTCGATGTGAAAAAAACGCTTTCTCAGGTTAAAGGCTTCAACGGCTTTTCGACCAACTTCAAGAATTTTAGGAGGAAGCTTTCGTGGGATATAGATGAACATATCCAAGTCTTTGTTGACGGATTCCATTACATCTGTGCCATAAATCAACCCGGATTCCAGGATGATGTTACCATCTTGGTCGACCATGCCGTCGAAGGAATGGATGGTACCGTCGATGTATTTCTCGAAGAAATAATCGACGGGAAGCTTATGGGACAAGAAGGTTTCCAGATCCTGTTGGTTTTCGAGCTTATACGTAGCAAAAGCTCCAACACCATTGTCCGGCTTGGCGATGATGGGATATCCATGTTCTTGGACAAAAACGCCGGCTTCAGATTTATCTTCATCTCTTATCCGTTTTCCTGGCGCTGCCTGGACACCTGTTTTTTGAAAAACCGGCTTCATGCCAGACTTATATTTCAGTGGATACATTTCCTGGGTTTTCAATCCTGACACATTGAAGTCGGTACGAAGCCTGGCATCGGTTTCCAGCCAAAATTCGTTATTGGATTCAATCTCGTCTATTTTGCCGTAGCGATGGGTGAAATAGCCACAGGCACGAAGCAGTTGATTATAATCCGTCATATCATCCACACGATAATATTCGGTTAGAGAATCTTTGACCTCGGAGGGCAAGGTATCATAAAGATCTTCACCGATTCCCAGGGTATTGACCCCTCGATGGTTGATAGCAGACCAAAAGCGATAATAATGTGGAGGAAAATGTGGAGAAATAATTACAAAATTCATTGGATCACCAGCTTTCATCATTGGTTTAGATTATTTCGTCAGTAATACCCAAAAAATTTCAGTATAATCAGTCCTGACATATTCCTGTTGAAAGAGGCGCGAAGGAAAATCCTAAAGCATTGTCCTGAGAAAAAGGCAATGATATAATCATTAAAAATCAGATTGGAAGAAATTTACCAGAATGAAGGTGAAAAAATGCTGCATGCATTTTCGAGAAGTGAAATGCTATTAGGAAAACAAGGGTTGGATCAACTGGCAAACAGCCGGGTTGCCATTTTTGGCATCGGTGGTGTGGGATCCTTTGCGGTGGAAGGGTTGGTGCGATCCGGCCTTGGCAAATTCATACTGGTGGACGAAGATGAGATATGCCTGACGAATTTGAACCGTCAAATCCACGCAACTGGAAAAACCATTGGGAAACCAAAGGTAGAGGTCATGCGTGAAAGAATACTGGAAATTAATCCGAAAGCGGAAGTCGTTCCTTGGAAGCGATTCTATATGGCAAATGGAGTAAAAACTTCCTCTAGCCTGGAACCGTTGAAAAATGAGCTGTATTGGGAAGAAGTGCTTCAGTTTCATCAAAGGCCGGGCCAGCGGATTGATTATATCATAGATGCTATCGATACGGTTTCGGCGAAACTGGACTTGGTTACGAAAGCCCAGAAATCTGGGATCGATATCATAAGCAGCATGGGAGCCGGAAACAAACTGGACCCTACAAAATTTGAAGTGAGCGACCTTTATAAGACACAAAACTGTCCTTTGGCTAAGGTGATGCGAAAAGAACTGCGAAAAAGAGGAGTAGAAACCCTGAAAGTGGTCTATTCCCAGGAGGAGCCGATGAAACCGGCCTGCTCTGAACGAAGAGCGATTCCAGGAAGCGTCTCCTTTGTGCCTTCAGTTGCCGGAATGATCATCGCCGGGGAAGTAGTGAAAGACTTGATCAAAAAATCCTAAACAGAAAGGGAAGGAATTTTGATGGCAACCTTTGAAGATTTTATGAAACTGGACATCCGAGTGGGAGAAATTATTGATGCACAGCCTTTTGAAAAGGCAAGAAAACCATCCTATAAACTTTGGGTGGACTTTGGCAGTGAGATTGGTGTTAAAAAATCCAGTGCGCAAATTATGGAATGCTATGAATTGGAAGATTTAAAGGGAAAACAAGTGCTGGGAGTGGTGAATTTTCCACCAAGACAAATTGCTGATTTTCTTTCAGAAGTATTGGTGCTGGGTGTTTATGGAGAACAGGGAGTGGTACTGATACAGCCGGAGCAAAAGGTAAAAAATGGTGATAAGCTAGGTTAAAGAAAAGTGAAAAAAAATAATTTTTAAAGGTTGACAAAGTGATTAGTTGCATGATACAAATAAATAGAAGGGAGTGGTGTTGATGGATGAAAATAAGCATTATTGCTGTATTAAGGAAGTGGGAGACACAGTTCAGCATCTGGTTCGGATGATGCAGCTCTTTGAGAGGGACCAAATTAAACCCCACGGGTTTACCACTTCTCAGGCTTACGTCCTGACACAGCTTTTAAAAACACCCAGCCTGACAATGAATGAACTAAGCGAAAAACTTAATGCACGAACCAGTACCATGACGCGGGTTGTTGGTACGCTGGTTCGGGATGGTTTGATTCAGAGAAACCGGGATGAAACGGACCGGCGAGTGGTGGTGGTGGAACTGACGGAAAGAGGCATAGAAACTTCCAAAGTGCTGGAGGCGGATATCCGAGCTTACTATCGCAAAATTGTAGATCATTTACCGGAAGGACAAGCCCGGGAAGTATTGCAGTCGGCTGCGCTTCTAGTAGAAGCCTTTGAGCGGGCGAATCCAAATTGCTGCTGAATGGATGAGGGTCGGCAGCATTATTTTTAACAATTACTTGCATAATACAAACAATGCATAAAACAAGTAAAATTAAAAATGTTGAAAGGAGAAATAGAAATGCAGGGAACCATTTATTATGTAGCACAATTTGTTTTTAATGCTTCTGTAAGCTTAGCGCCCTTTTTTCTCATTAGTGTGTCGGTGGCGTCGTTGATCAAAACTTTTGAGCTGGAAAAAAACCTGAAAAAAGCATTTCATGGCAAGCAGGCAGCCTCCGTGACGGTGGCTGCCGGGGCCGGAGCGTTAAGTCCGTTGTGCTCCTGTGGTGTTATTCCGGCCATTGCTGCCATGCTGGCGGCTGGTATCCCGCTGGCCCCCATTATGTCCTTTTGGATCACATCTCCACTCATGAGTCCGGAATCCTTTGTGCTGACATACAGCGTATTGGGGAAAGATTTAGCACTGGCAAGATTAATAGCCACACTGGCAATTGGATTAGTGGCGGGGTATAGCACCATGTATTTGGTTCGTATCGGATTTATTGAAAATGAAATTTTGAAAAACAATGCGGGAATGAGTGAATCAAGATCTTGTTGTCAGGAAAAACAAGCGCTTATGACTCGAAAGGAAAAATGGATCGCCATGGCTTCTCAGTTCTTAGTGAATGCGAAAGACATGGGAATCTTTATCGGAAAATACATTCTGATAGCCTTTGTATTGGAGGCGTTGATTGTGCGATACGTACCCATGGAATGGGTGGGAAGGATTTTGGGTAGTGGAAATGAAGCAGGGCCTTTACTGGCTGCATTGCTTGGCGTGCCTGCCTATTCCAGCAGCATATCGGCTATCCCGGTGGTCCGGGGCCTGATGGATTTAGGGATGGACCAGGGAACGGCCCTGTCTTTTCTGATTGGCGGTGCCGCCACCTCGATTCCGGCCATGGCGGCGGTGTTTTCCATTGTGAAGGGGAAGGTCTTTTTGCTTTACCTGTCTTACAGCATGTTGGGAGCTGTTACGGCTGGTTATTTATTCAGACTCATTGTATAAAAAAACAGCCTCCAGAGTAGTTTGGTCTAATTTGATTAATTAGACTGTCTACTTTGGAGGTATCATATCAATTTTCTGCAGGCTGTCTTGTGAAATACAAAAAGACAGTATATACATATCAAGTCTTTTGGTTGGCAGATTTTAAGAAGGCATAACCGACAGCATAGAAGAAAAGTGGTATGGAAGCGGTTAAACCAATCGATAAAACAACACCGAAAAGCATTTCTCTCATTTCTTATCACACTCCATATTTATGATCACCGACAATATAACAAACAACCATGAACTGAATATGAACTCATGAAAAATATTCAAAATTCTATCCGCCTGATTGCATAAGACAATCGGTAAGCTTAAAATGTTAATAGTTGAGAGACCAGGGGCACTGTAGGAGAAAGTTCACAATCAGTTCATTTTATTCATCTAAAATTATTAGTATTGTTTTCGTTAAGAATGCAAAACAAAATTGCGGAGAGACTCGTAGATTTTATTGAGAAT
>SLLE01000126.1 GCA_007134225.1 Tindallia sp. | reverse complement strand
TCAAAATATATTTGAAGACGATGAGGACTATAGCAAATTCATTCATACGATCCGGAAGAATAAAGAAAAAAGTAAATTTGAGCTCTATGGATACTGCATAATGGGGAATCATGTTCATTTGCTATCACGTGAGGGCAAAGAACCATTATCTTTGACAATGCAAAGAATCTGTTCCAGCTTTGTATTCTGGTATAATTTGAAATACGATCGAGTAGGGCATTTATTTCAAGAACGCTATAAAAGTGAAGTTGTGTAAAACGAGGGATATTTGATCACCGTATTACGATATATCCATCAAAATCCGGTAAAGACGAGGATTGCAAGCTCTGCAGAACGATGTCGATGGAGTAGTTATCATGAATATACACGCAAGCAAAATATTATCGATGCAGAAGCTATATTCGAATTATTTGCGACAGAAAAAGAAAGAGCAAAGAAAGAATTCGAAAAATACATGAGTCAAAAGAACGAAGATGTGTGCTTAGATTATGAAGAACGACATCGACTTTCTGATGAAGAGGTAAAAAAAATGATCGAAAAGCAATATGGAATAAAAGGTGGTTTTTTTCATAATATGGAAAGGCAGGAAATGAACATCATTCTAAAAAATCTAAAAGCAACGAAAGGTGTTACAATAAGACAGCTTGCAAGAATAACGGGGGCAAGTAAGTATATGGTTGAAAAAGCGTAGCAGACAAGTCCCTGTCCCCTTGAGTCCCTGTCCCCTTGTCTTCGCTGTCCCCTTGTCTTGTGGTTGACATAGGTTTATTCATTTGGTATCATGCGTAGTAGATAAAAAATTAATAATTCGTTAGGTGAGGCTCCTGAATGAACACAGGCTGCTGCCCAAAAATGTCCAGAGACGCCAATGGGTAGAACAGGCAGGATCGGATTAAGGTCTGCTTAAGGCAGCTGATTTCCATGGGAAATCTACGTCATTCAGTGCTAAAACTCGGACGAGGAGTTATCATAATGCAGTCTTTCTGTCTTTCGGAAAGTACAAGGTTATTTTGCGTGCATTCAACGACTCTTCGGGGTCGTTTTTTTGTTTTGAATTATTCTGAAAGGTGATGGTTTTTAATAAAAAAACAAGAAGGAGTGTGAAGAGGAATGAAAAATATATTGGAAGCACTAAAGCTGATTCGGGAATACCTGGACACCCGAAACATGGAAAAACTGAAAGAACTGGTCAATGATCTGGATTCCTATGATATGGCAGATATGATTGACGTGATGGATCCGGAAAAACAGGTAGTGGTATTTCGACTGTTAAACAAGGACAAAGCGCTGGAAGTATTTCAGAACCTGGAAGTAAGCGCGCAACAACAGCTGCTGAAAGCCTTTACGGACGATCGAACAACGGAGCTTTTTCAGTCCCTGGAACCGGATGACCGGGTACAGCTGATGGAAGAACTGCCGGCGGTAGTGGTCAAGAAGTTGGTTTCCTTACTGGATGAAGAAGACCGGAAAATAACCATGGATTTAATGGGCTATCCCTCCGAAAGTGCCGGGCGGATTATGACGCCTAAATATGTCCGGGTTTCCAAAAACATGACCATCCAGCAGGCCATCGAAAAAGTTCGTGAAGCCGGAAAAGAGCGTGAAAGAGAAGCCATCGCAGATATTTATGTGACGGATGATACCCGAAAAATTGAAGGGGCTATCACGCTGAAAGATCTGATCATGGAAGAGCCTGACAGATTGGTAAAAGAGGTCATGCATACAGACATCCGCTGGGTTTCCACAGAGACGGATCAGGAGGAGGTGGCCAGAATGCTGCAGGACCGGGATCAGTTTTCTGTTCCGGTTACCGACAGAGAGGAACGACTGGTGGGTATTATTACCATAGACGATGCCATGGATATCCTGGAAGAAGAAACAACGGAGGATATTTATAACAAGGCCGGTTTGATTGATATCGCCAGCACTGAAACAGGCCGCAGCCAGCGATTGGTCAGCGGATCCATGCTGGAGGTGTTCAAGGTTCGTGTACCTTTTCTCATCGTAACACTGATTGGAGGACTCATAGCCGGAGCACTTATTGAAGGGTTTGAAGAAACCCTGGAAGCCGTCGTGGCCATTGCTTTCTTTGTGCCGGTTGTCATGGACATGGGTGGCAACGTGGGAACTCAGTCCTCCACCATTTTTTCCCGGGCGCTGGTTTTGGGACAGATTGATATGAGCGCTTTCTTCAAGCACTGGTTCCGTGAAGTGCGAATCGGCCTTTCCATGGGAATCATGCTGGGAGCGGCCGCCGCAGTGTTGGGAGGCATCTGGCAAGGCTGGGACCTGGGCGCAGTTGTAGGCGTTTCGCTGGCAGCGACCATGACCATTGCAACCGCTTTGGGTTTCTTTATCCCATATATCCTATACAAAGCTGGTTTCGATCAGGCCGCCGGCTCCGACCCCTTCATCACCACTATTAAAGATATTTCCGGCCTTCTTATTTACTTCTTTTTAGCATCCACGTTTCTGCTGTAAAGAGTCGATGCAGAGCATTCGTTTCATTTCCGAGAAGGCTCTTTTGTTAAGTGGGAGTATGCTTCCAAACAGAGAGTGAAAAATGTACCGTCGAATCAGTTGGTTGCAGGTTCGAATCCTGCATGCCGCGCCGCTTATTGAAAAGAGCCCAGCGATTTTAAATCTCTGGGCTCTTTGGTGTTAGAAATAAATGCGACGTAAGAAAAAGAGAATCAACACATTTATTCCGTTGCGGAAGCCAGGTAGTTGATCAAATCATCCCGGGCAATTATTCCACATAGTTTTCCCTGCGGGTCAACAACAGGAACATGATTGATTTTCTTTTTCTGCATAATCCTGGCAACCTCAGATCCCGGCGTGTCCACCTTGACAGTCACCACTTTGTTCGACATAAGTTCTTCTACCCCGGTTTTTTCCAGCAGATCGATTCCTTTTTTGTAATCAACTGTTTCGAAGGAATTCTTGTGAGGTGAAACCCAACCGGAAGAATCCAGCATTGGAACCACATGAATTTTATAAGAGTATTCGACAAGATCTCTTTCTGTTATCATTCCCACCAACTTTTCACTTTTATCCACCACAGGCAGCCCGCTGATTTTATATTTAGAAAAAATCCGAATTGCCTCTTTCAATTTAGTGCCAGTAGTTATACTTATCACTTTTGGATTCATCCAATTTTTATCCTGAAGATTCAAAAACATTCCCTCCTTCTCAATAGTTGGCAACTTTCTTCTGGTGCAATTCAACACATCCATAACTCTACTCTTCTACTAACATACACCTCCCTTTCTGTATCATCCATTCGACACTCACGAGGAGAAGGAGTAAAGGCGTCCTCGATGAGCGACATGCGGTAAACAAGGATTGTTAAACCATTAACAAAGCAATCTATACCTTTAATCCCAGCCTCACTCCTTTCAAAATAAAAACCGACCCCCATTGGCTGGTTACGCTACTCACTTCTGCTGGTTACAAGCGACCATCCGAAACCAGAAGTTCATCGGTGTCCTGCTTATTTGGTATTGTCCATCAGTGAAGAGTATAATAGTTACTGGTTATTTTATATGAAAAAATAAATTTGTGCAATAGCAAATAAGCAAATATTATGAAAATTATGAAGGTGATGTTATTTAACGCTCCCAACGAATAGGTTGGATGGGACAGTCCCCGTGTAAAATGATAAAATGAAACAAGCATGAGCAAGCCGGAAAGTAATCCGGAGGATTATGATTGTATACAGTTAAAGATATCAGTCTGTATATATCCAAAAAGATGGTAGTGACCAGCCCGGAAATTGAGATCTCTCTGGCAAGACTCTTTAAATGGAAAAAACTGGTGCTGGATCGCTATTAACCACTCCCGGCATTTCGCCTTCAATTTTTCATCCCAAGGAGCCTGCGCCATTATCCAAGGTTATTTAGTGAAATGAGTACGCGCGTGATAAAAAAGATACTGCTGAGCAAAACCGGCATCGTGCCCAAACAGCATCAGCGCATCCTGTTGAATCGTTTCATCCCTGACTTTGCGGTTTTGTTGATAATAAAAATGGATCATGGCTCGTCGAACCCAGACATCGATGGGGAATACATTTCGTTGATCCGTTCCGAAAAGCTGAATACAGGATGCTACTTTTGGGCCAATCCCAGAAACCTTTTGAAGAGAGCAGGAAGAGAGATATGCCGCCTGTTTTCTTTTTGTAAGTAGAATTTCATCGACTTCCTGACTGCAAGAATGCCAGGACTGGATCGCGTCTACTAAAAAAGAAGCTCGATAGCCCACGTTAAGGTCCCGCCATTCCTGTTCACTTAAACCTTCCATCGCTTCTGGTTGCGGAAAGCTGTACCATTCGCCAGGTACCGGCGAAGAGATTTTCTCTCCAAAAAGTCGGCTGATGGTTTCGACAATGCCGCTGATGCGGGAAATGTTGTTATTGGAGGAAATGATGAAAGAAATATATACTTCCCACAAATTCTGACAAAAAATATGAATGCCGTCTCCGCTGGTGATGGCCGGTTTCATCCAGGGGGCTACGGTTAATAACCTGCCTTGAATTGCGGCATAATCCCTACAAAGATCAAAATAGTGCGCCCAGAATTCGTGAAATTCTTGCTCCGATGTTCCCAGCAGCAGAATGGTATTGTCTTTTATTCGAACATGAAGCACTTTACCGGAAACAACACCTGTATAAGACCCATCATCCTGTTGATGCCACCGGAAGCACTGCCCACATTCAAAAGATTTGACAGGGTCGAAGTGAGGAGCATTCATAAATATCTGGTCGGTTTCCATGCTGCGGATCTGCATATGATATCACAAACCTTTCTAATCTTGAGCTCCAAGATGTGATATCTAATTTTACCCTAAAAAATCCTGTTTATACATAAGTGGCCAACCGATCTTGTCTTAATGTATTTTCTATTTTGCTACCTATTTAGGAAGTCGCGGTAGCTGGATTCGATTTCCGATCATTTTTAAACAATATGAGGGTGTTTCGGATAGTGTGTAAGGGTATAATAAATGATGACTGAAAAGATAGCTGCATTGAAATAACATAAGTATTTATGCACGGGTTTTGTTGTTCTGTATTTTCCATGAAGAAGAAGGGGGATTAAAATGCATAGAATGTTTGGTAAAAAATGGGTGTTGTTGATTGTTTTTGTTTTGATCGGTGCGTTGATGTTTGCAACAGCATGTTCGCCCGCAGACCAGCCTGATGACCCGGAGGAGGTGGAAGAGCCGGAAGAAACGGTAGAGGTGGAAGAACCGGAAGAAGTTTTGTTTGCGTCAGAACCGCCGGCCAGCGGATATAACGATGGAACCTACAGAGGAACCTATGGTGACCGGGGTGACCAACAGGTGAGTGTTCAGTTTACATTGACAGATGGTGTCATGAGTAACATGGGATACCGGCATTTGTATTACGGGGCAACAGACTTTCGTCAGATTGATGAAGACGATCCCATGTATGGTATTAAAGAACAGCATGAGCAAATAGCGGATTATCTGGAAGGAAAAACCCTGGACGATCTGGAAGATTTATATGAACCGGAAAATTTTGTTGATGACGTCGACACCTTCAGTGGGGCTACGATTAGAGCCAATAAAGTCTATTCAGCCATTCAGGATGCTTTGAACCGTGGGGTTTATTCTCCTTCGGAGCCAGTGTACAAAGGGCTTCCTGATGAATATGACGATGGTGTATACCGGGGACTCTTTGAAGACGGAGGTTTTCAGCAATTAGGTGTTCAGTTTGCCCTTGAAGATGGGATTATTCATGATGTCAGTTTCCGGCAACTCTTTTATGCAGAAACAGACTTTACACGGATACAGGAAGAAGATTTTATGTATCCGGTGAAAGTACAGCACGATCAAATGGCTGAACATCTAGAAGGAAGTCCGGTTGAGGATATTTTCGACCTCTTCAATCCTCAGGAGTTTGTGGAAGATATCGATACATTCAGCGGCGCAACCATACGCGGAAACAAAATGTTTTCGGCCATGAAAGATGCCTTGAACCGTGGCGTTTATTCGCCAACGGATGGGGTGACAACAGATATAGGTCCATACCCGGATGGACGATATCGTGGTGTTTTCAGCGACGGAGGAGACCAGCAAGTGGGAATCCAGTTCCATCTGGAAGACGGGAACTTTACCGATCTAAGCTTCCGGCGACTGGACTATGCGAATATCGATTTTATGGATATAGACGAGGATGAAGACATGTATCCGGTACTGTTGCAACATCAGCAGGTGCTGGAATACCTGGAAGGTCAGCCGCTTGAGGCCGCCTTTGATCTTTATGAACCGGGAGAATTTGTAGAAGATATTGATACCTACACTGGTGCCACATTGCGGGCAAATAAAGTGCTTTCGGCCATTCGTGACGGATTAAATCGCGGAATTTATTAGATGGCATAAACAGGATTTTTAGCTTCAGGTGGAGTTTTAACTCCATCTGAAGGTTAGAATGCGTTATCCAAGGACGTAGCACCGCTTATCTCCCTCTTGCAGAAGAGGGAGTCTTAGCGGTGGTAGTCATCGGATAAAGCAGGGAAAGAGTAGTAAAAGAACACCAGTCGCATCATAAGGACTGGTGTTCGTATGTAATAAGGAAAATATCAGGCAGTGTTGGCAGAATCCTGTTTATGGAGGTGGCAATCAATGATCCAGGATATTGAACCAAGAAAGTTTAAAAATGTATATAAAAATAAAAAGGCTGAGTCTCAGGACCTTTTTCTAGCCTACCAGGGAGATGCAGTACTGGTGAAAGAAGACAAGGAGAAACTCTGGTATCCATCTTTTTCGGATTTTGAAAAAGACTATCCAAATCTTATTGACGAAGCACAGTTTTTATTTACCATCGATGAGATTAATTATTACCTTGTGAAAACATCGGGACTTGATTCAGTCAGTGGATGGACCTATGTTACCACTGGAAGATTCAGAGCAGAAGAGAAGTACTGGAGATCCTTTGCGGGTGCTGTGGGTGCTCAGCTGAATCGATGGTACGACAATCACAGGTTTTGCAGCCGCTGTGGGAAAGAAATGATTTCTTCTGCCAAAGAGAGAATGTTGTACTGCAAAGCCTGTGGATTCCAGACATATCCAACGATTGCACCCTGTGTGATCGTCGGGGTATATGATGAGGACCGGCTGCTTCTCACAAAATATTCCGGAAGAGCTTACAAGAACTTTGCCTTAATTGCCGGATTTGTTGAAATTGGCGAGTCATTGGAAGAGGCAGTTCACAGAGAGGTCATGGAAGAAGTGGGTCTGAAAGTTAAAAATCTGACCTTTTATAAAAGTCAGCCTTGGCCTTTTTCGGACACTGTCTTAGCAGGTTTTTTTGCCCAGCTTGAAGGGAATAATACGATCAAGATTCAGGAAGATGAGCTGGCTCTCGGTGTATGGATGGAACGGGAGGACGTTCCACCGGATGAATTGAAAATCAGCCTCACGGGAGAAATGATGGATGCTTTTCGAAACAAGAAGTATTTTTAATAATTGACGGGAGGATGCAGAATGAAAAAACACATCAAAGAAAAACTTAAAAAAGGTGAAAAGCTGGTTGGATTGTTCATCACCAGCACAGACCCGTGTCTAACAGAAGTAGCGGCCATAACCGGCTATGACTTTGTGGTAATTGATACAGAACATGGCCCCCTTGGACCGGTGGAAGTCATGAATCATATCAGGGCTGCCGAGGCTAAGGAAATGACACCCGTTTGCAGAACTACTAATTCAGAGAATACCACCATTCTTAGATTGTTGGATGTTGGATCTCATGGCATTCAAGTTCCCCAGGTAAATGATATGGAGACAGCCAGAAAGGTTGTTGCAGCTGCCAAGTATCATCCCAAAGGAATCCGGGGAATGGCGCTGCCAAGGGGATCAGATTATGGTCTTAGAAATTTGATGGATTCCTTCCAGGAAGCGAATGAAAGAACCGTGGTGATCCTTCATTGTGAAACGAAGGCTTCATTAGAAATCGTTGACGAAATGGCAGCCTTGGAGGAAGTGGACGTTGTTTTCTTAGGGCCCTTTGATATGTCTCAGTCCTTGGGAATTCCTGGCCAAACAGACCATCCGCTCATTCAGGATGCGGTGCAGCGGGTGCTTCATGCCTGTAAAAAGAATAAGAAAGCAGCCGGAATTTTTGCTGCCAATGGAAAACAGGCGAAAGAACGGATGGATCAAGGATTTCAATACGTGACCATCAATGTGGACTTGTCCTTGCTGGGCCAGAAGTTAGAAGCTGAAATAGAAGAGGCGAGGGGTTAATCGACCTTTATGGCAAATCCACCTTCTTCTGAGAGCCAGACGGTAAGGTCTTTATGCGCTTTACTTAATAACAGCTCTATCTCTTCTTTGTTTTCACCGCGTCCGGATAAAACAAGGGTTAGCTGAGGGGTTTCCTCAATCATGCCGGAACGTGCTTTTAAATATATGTCCGGATAGGTGATGCTAAAACGTTTGAAATAGGGATCCAGCAAGGATTCGTCATTACAATGAACCACCATGCTTTTCTCCCTGGAGACGCCGGCCGTAAAAGTCTCAGATATGAAATCTTCCAGGGAGGCCTCGACGATCGCTTTGAGCTCTCCGGGAACGCCCGGCAGGCAAATAATGGTGCTTGACTCATGAGAGAAAAAAACACCGGGTGCTGTTCCGGCTGGGTTTACCAGAGGAATTGCACCCTCTGGCAGCCATGCCATTTTTTCGCGACCGGCATTCAAACCGCCCTGAGAAAAAACGCCTTTGGCAGCAAAAAGATCATAGCTTTCCCGAATCATTTCACGAGCTTCTTTATGAAGATTAAGAGGCACTCCGGCCCCTTTTGCAACAGCGGATAAGGTTAAATCATCTGCAGTAGGTCCCAACCCACCGGTGACAAAAATGATCCTTGTTTTTCGAGCTAACGCATCAGTCACTTCTTTGGAAATTTCTTCTTCATCGTCAGGAAGAAGCACAGCTCTGCGCACCTCTCCCCCTAAATCCGTGAATTTTTTGCAAAACCAATAGGTGTTGGTGTCCTGAATCGCACCATTTAACAACTCATTTCCGATTGCTATGATCTCAATACTTATTTTATCCAACAGAATAAAGCCTCCTTTTTACATTTAAGATAGGAATACATACCTTATTATTACACCAATATTTGCACGCTAAACCCTTTCTTTCTAATTTGCAGAAAGTAATGGAGCAAGAACTACATCGAATTTTCAGAATAAATCTATGATATAACGAAACTCTAAGTCAGTTCAAACCCTATCGGCTTTTGTTTTGAAAAGCTGTTCAAACATCTCGATTTATTATAAGATAATAGAATAATCAGTAGACTGCAAATTGCTCTTTAAGGAGGCTTTGGAAATGGACATCGCTATTATAGCAGATGACTTGAGTGGTGCAAACGATACGGCGGTTGCATTCAGAAAGCAGGGGATTAAAACCTGTGTGGTTAACTATCCGGAAGGATTTGAAAACGAGTTAATCGACTGTGATTTATTGTCTGCATCAACGAACACCAGGGATTTGGAATCCTCTGAAGCAGAAAAAATACTCAGGGTTGTAACAAAATCACTGATGAAGATGGGTGTGAAACGTGTTTACAAAAAGATCGATTCGACCTGGAGAGGCAATATTGGGAGAGAAACCCAAACCATTATGGAAGAACTGAATGTGCGTATTGCGGTGATCTGCTCCTCCTTTCCTGATCTTTACAGAACCATTAAAGATGGACACCTATTCGTGAACGGCAAACCAATTCAACACACACCCATCGCTTTTGATCCATGCAAGCCGATGAAAACCTCTTATTTGCCGGAGATTCTCCAAGCTCAGACGGATATTCCGGTTTATCTGTTGAATTACGAAGATGTTAGCAAAGGATCAGTATATTTGTCGGAAAAAATACAGGCCGTCAGCAACGGGAAAAAAGCAATGTTTATTGTGGATGCTGTTGAATCAAATGATATGGAAATCATTGCTTCTATTGAAACAGGTGATCAAACAGATCTCTTATTCTGCGGATCAGCCGGCTTGTCGAATGCGATGCTGAATGCAAAGAAGGTTTTTGAAATACCCAAAATGCTTCCGGTAATGGTTGTCGTGGGAAGTGTGCACCCTGTTAATCAGGAACTGATTCAGCAAACTGTACAGCAAAATAAAGCAGTAGCTGTCAGGCTTGATCCATGCCAGCTGCTCCAGGGAACGGTGGATGATGAAACAAAAGAAAAGGCGCATCGTGTGATGGAAGATGGCTCTTCCATTATTATCCATACAGGTCAGAGCGATGTTGACCGAAATGCAACACAAGCATATGGAAAAAGCATGAAACTCAATGAGGGCGAAACATCTCTAAAGATCAACCGGGCTGTACAGGACTTTGTGAATGAGCTGCTGGAGCATTATCAATTTGCAGGGTTTATCGTGACGGGTGGAACTACAGCCCTTCACTTTTTAAGAGGAATCCGGGGAGCCGGTATCAGAATGGTCGACGAAATAGAAACTGGCGTTCCTTTTGGAATGGTCATTGGTGGACCCATGGAAGGTGCCAAAATCATTACAAAGGCGGGTGGTTTTGGATCGCCAAACACATTCATCAACAGCATCGAACGCTTGCAAAAAAATATTTGTTTGAAAGGGGAAGAATAGAATGATTAGACCTTTGTTGGCCATTACCATGGGAGATCCCTGTGGAGTAGGACCGGAGATAGCCGTAAAAGTACTGGAGGAAACTGTATTTTATGAAAAGGCACGGCCATTGGTGATTGGCGATCGATACCGGATCGAAGAATCGCTGAAGTTTGTGTCCAAAAAATTGAACATTAATGTGGTCGCTTCTCCGGAAGAAGGGCTTTATCAAAGCGGAACCATTGACATACTTCATGTGGATGTTCCTGCTGTAGCGGAGCTGGGATATGGAAAAGTAAATGGAGTTGCCGGTAAAGCGGCGGTTGCATATATCTTTAAATCCATTGAACTTGCGAAAGCAAGAGAAGTGGATGCGGTGGTGACGGGTCCCATTAATAAAGAATCCATGCACATGGCAGGTCATTACTATCCAGGGCATACTGAAATTTTTGCCCAGAAAACGGATACGGAAGATTATGCCATGATGCTGACGGCCGACGGCTATCATGTGATCCATGTCAGCACCCATTGCTCTCTCCGGGAAGCATGTGACCGGGCAAAAAAAGACCGGGTCAAAAAAGTCATTAAACTGGCACACCATCTGATTGTCGAAAACAAAATGCCAAATAAGAATATTGCGGTGGCTGGGTTGAATCCTCACAGCGGTGAGAATGGTGCTTTTGGAAACGAAGAAATGGAGGAAATCATTCCAGCCATGGAAGAGATTCGTTCGGAAATACCGGAAATACAGATCATTGGACCAGTTCCGCCGGACAGCCTCTTCGTGAAGGCAAAGCGAAAAGACTACAACGTGATGGTGGTTATGTACCACGATCAGGGCCACATCCCCATGAAAATAATCAACTTTGATGAAGGGGTTAACGTAACCCTGGGTCTGCCCATTATACGGACATCCGTTGATCATGGCACAGCCTTTGGAAAAGCCGGGAAAGGAACTGCTTCGCCCCAAAGTTTAAACGCAGCCATAGAGCAGGCCATTGAGATGGCGATCAATCGATTTTACTAAACCTGGATCGATGCACGAAACATTTAAAATGGAAATAATGACAGGAGCGTTAAGCAATGAAAAAAGTAAGCATATACACGGATGGCGGAGCCCTCGGGAATCCTGGAAAAGGCGGCTATGGTGCAATATTGGTGTATGGAGAGCATCGGAAAGAAGTTTCGGGCGGCTATCAGCATACCACTAACAATCGAATGGAAATGATGGCCTGTATCAAGGCGCTTGAACTGCTCAAAGAGCCTTGTGACGTGACGATTTACAGCGATTCGAAATATCTGGTGGACAGCATTACAAAAGGCTGGGCCAGACGATGGCAGGCCAACAACTGGAAACGCAATAAAAAAGACAAGGCTGAGAATATTGATTTGTGGGAAGTGCTGTTGGAGCAGTTGGACAAACACCAAGTCGTCTTCCAATGGGTAAAGGGCCATAGCGGCCACCCGGAAAACGAACGTTGCGATGAAATGGTCAAAGAAGCAGCAGCACAGGAAAATTTGCCGGAAGACACAGGCTATCCAGGTTTTTAAAAAGGGGAGATAGTTATGAGGAATCGTAAGGACCTGGCTACAGGCAAATGGGAACTATGGCGACGTCTATTGCTGCTGTTTTGTTTTGCCTTGGCTGCATGGTTTTATATGTATGCCTCCGCCTCACCGCTCTTACGGGTACAGGATGGCGAGCTTGCCAGACGGCAGGGAAGGGAAATTACCGGGCATTTTGTTACGGAACGGCAACGACATTTGGCAACCCTTCCGCTGGACGAATATGCAAAAGCCATTGCCGGGGATAACCTGGTGATGGTGGAAGGGGAAGAGTGGGATATTTTCATCAGTAAACTAAAGGCTGTTAATGGCCGGAATGTTCCTGAGGAATGGCAGAAGCATGTGCAAGAAGAAAGTCTGAATGGCAGCTTAGCGCCACGACTTTTTTTTGACATAGAAAAAGAACCTCTGAGAGGTGCCTGGAGTCAGGCGGCAGATCCATCAACAACCGTATACCTCAAGTATGCTGAACAGAATGGGCCGACACACTATATCCAGGTGACGCATATGACCTTTACCTACGATGACTTTAGCATTGGCGGGATCAGTGGGTCTTTTAATGCTCCTCCGGACAGCCTGTTACATCCTGTCCGACCCTTAGCCTATGTCTTTATTGTACTGGGACTTTTCATATATCTTAAGATTCCAAAACCCCGGCATAAAACGGACTCCCTGGTGTATACCCGCTGGAAAAACGTGGTGATTGATATGATGGCCGTCATATTGTTCACCATGTTCTTTGCCATGCCATTTTTAATTGTCGGAGGCTCCGTACAGTCCATTGCGATCATGTCACCGGTGGTGCTGGTTTTCTGGGGTATGGCCTTGCTGATAAGCCTTCTGATGTATATATCCGCCTGGAATGCCAGTTTTTCTATGAACGTGGAAGACAATCAACTGACCATTTCCAACTACCGGGGTGGATATACACTTGTTTATGAAGACGTAGAGTATTTTCAGCCGGCGGAAAAACGTTATCCGAAATGGTTTAAGCTGTTGATGCTCCTAGCGATGCTGGGTTCCAGCGGATCCATGAAGCCGGTGATGACAGCCCAGTGGTTAAATTCCGCAGGAGTTCAAAGTCAGGGGCTTCGGTTACACATGAAAAATGGCGAAAAAGTAGATTTCTGGCTGGCAGATCAAATGGGAAACCAGGTTTTTTCCAGAGTGAAAAAACTGTTGGATTCATTTTCCATGGCTGAAATACCCTGGCGGGAGGAAATGGTAACAGATCAAAGCCTTTCCCACGTGCCGGGAGGAGCCGGATTCTGGGATAAAAAGCCGGTTCTGGTTCCTTACGCAGTGCTGAGCTTTCTGTTCCTGCTAGTCATGCTGGGAAGTGCCCTGATGAGTGAATATCAGATGGCTTCCGCGATCCCGGAGTCCAGGACCGCTCAGCCTATAGAAGCAACAAGCTCCTATCCGGATTTAGATGGAATAACCCTGGATACCATGAAAACAGAATGGGTCAACTATTATGGCGGTGAAGGAGTGGATCGGGGCGTAACCCTACAGTGGGTTCCGGAAACGGGCTATGCCATTTCTGGTGTCAGCAACTCCGAAAATTTCGCCAGACCTGCCCAATATATGATTCTGACCGACAAAGAAGGAACCCTGCTGTGGGAGCAAAGCTATCCTTCAACAGGCAAGGACAGCTTTAATGAGAGCATGATTCCTACTTCGGATGGCGGCTACCTGTTAACTGGTGCGGCGGGGGATTATCTGGGCCGAAGTGCTTTTCTGACAAAAATCGACTCTGAAGGTAAAAAAGAGTGGCATAGGGAATATATAGCTGAAGAAAACAGTGTTGGTGTTGATTTGTGGCAGCACCCGGAAGGGGATTATTTCATACTGCTCAACGGATACACCAGTGCGATGATTCTCAGGACGGATCCGAAAGGAAATGAAATCTGGAAAAAAACGCTGTTAGAAAAATCGGCGGCCAGCCGCGCCAGCAGGATGCTCGTAGTGCAAGACGGAAATATTCTAATTAGCGGCTCCGTCGTCCAAAATACAGGCGATTTCTGGCAGGCATCCCTTACGATGCTGGATGAGGACGGAAACACCGTATGGCAGCGTGAATATGGTGCGGAAGGGGATGATAGGATCCTTGCTGCCTCCCTTTTAGAAGAGGGGACCGCAGCTTTTACCGGATTCACTCATGCAGCTTCCAGCCTTCATCGATCAGTTTATCTTCTGATCACCAACTTGGAAGGGGAGATACAGCTGGAAAAAGAGTACAGCCTGCCACAAAACAACGGAACCGGCGTTGCCATCACGCAATTAACAGATGGAAATTTGGCTGTCCTCGCCAATGTCAATTCAGACAGCACCACCCACGACTTTGCTTTAGTAACTGTCATCGACCCTCAGGGTGAGGTTCTATCAGCCCACCGGCTGGAGGCCAGAGGAGAAGTGCGGGGCAGCGATATGATTCTGACACCGGAGGGAAGCCTTCTTATTACAGGGATGGCCGGTCGGCAGGAAGGTCTCGGCAGCAACAGCGTATTTTTATTGAAAACCGCACATTGAAAAAGGGCGCCAGATAGAGGGCGCCCTTTCCATTTTTCACTTCATGATTTTACATATTTTATTAGACAGTTCCACCGGGTCTTCCACCGGAAGTCCTTCAATCATTCGTGCCTGCTGATAAAGGAGTTCTGTGAAGAGCTTAAATTTATCTTTATCTTCCTCATAAGCCTGTTTCAGTGACTGGAAAACTTCGTGGTTGGTATTGACTTCCAGTATTTTATCGGCTTTCACTTCCTGGTCTGTTGGCATGGTGTTTAATACCTTTTCCATTTCAATGGAAATGTCCCCTTCGTTTACCAGGCAGACCGGGTGTTGTTTCAGTCGTTTAGAAGCTTTGACGCCTTTAATCTGCCCTGAAAGCATATCCTTCATTTCATCAAAAAGGCTCTTGTTTGCTTTCTCTGCTTCTTCAGAAGCCTTATCCTGCTCATCATCCAGATCCAAATCCCCGCTGGCTACGGACTTAAAGGGTTTTTCCAGGTACTCGCCCAGCATTTTGATGGCAAATTCATCTACATCATCTGTGAAATAAAGGATTTCATAGCCTTTATCCTTTACCTGTTCCGTCTGGGGCATTTTTTCAATGCGGGAAATAGAGTCCCCGGCAGCATAATAGATTTCCTTTTGATCCTCCGGCATTCGGGACACATAGTCTCTCAGCGAAACCAGCTTGTTTTCTTTGGAAGAGTGGAACATCAACAAGTCCTGCAAATCATCCTTATGGGTGCCGAAGTCACTGTAAACCCCATATTTCAGTTGCCGTCCAAAGGATTCATAGAATTTTTCGTAGGATTCCCGATCTTTTTCCATCAGATCCAGCAGCTCTTTCTTGATCTTTCCTTTCAGATTTTTGGCAATGACCTTCAGCTGTCGGTCGTGTTGCAGCATTTCACGGGAAATGTTAAGTGAAAGATCTTCCGAGTCGACCACACCTTTTACAAAGCTAAAATAGTCCGGTAACAGTTCGGCGCATTTTTCCATAATCAGAACGCCACTGGAATAAAGCTCCAGACCTTTTTCATATTCCCGGGTATAGAAGTCAAAGGGTGCTTTTTCCGGGATATAAAGAACAGCCCGGTAAGAAACCGTTCCTTCCGTATTAATGTGCATATGACGCAGTGGTTTGTCGAAGCCAAATCGTTTTTCAAAATAAAACTGCTCATAATCTTCATCGGTCAGTTCATTCTTGTTCTTTTTCCAGATGGGCACCATGCTGTTCAGGATCTGCTCTTCAACCACATCTTCATACTCATCTTCCGTGCCTTCTTTTTTCTGGGAGCGCGTGACATCCATTTTAATGGGATATCGAATAAAATCTGAATACTTTTTGACCAGGGAACGGATTTTGTATTCTTCCAGGTATTGGTCATAATCCTCTTCTTCGGTATTAGGCTTTAACGTCAGGATTACGTCTGTACCATAGGAATCTTTCTCGCAAGGCTCAATGGTGTAACCATCGACACCTTTGGAAACCCATCGGTACGCTTCGCTGCTGCCAAAAGCTTTGCTGATGACGGTGATTTCTTCTGCTACCATAAAGGCTGCATAGAAACCAACGCCAAATTGTCCAATAATGTCGTAGCCATCCTTCAACTCATTTTCCTGTTTGAAAGCCATAGAGCCGCTTTTTGCGATGACGCCGATGTTGTCTTCCAGTTCTTCCTGGGTCATGCCGATGCCGGTATCTTTGATGATCAGCTGACGTTCTTCCTTATCAAAAAAAAGTTTGATGTAAAAATCCTCTTGATTGAAGCTGATAGAATCGTCTGTCAGCGCTTTATAGTACACTTTATCAATGGCATCGCTGGCATTGGAAATCAGCTCCCTCAGAAAAATGTCCTTGTTGGTGTAAATGGAATTGATGACAATTTCGAGCAATCGTTTGGTTTCTGCCTGAAATTCTTTCTTGTGCAATGAATCCGCCTCCTCATTATGATCTGATTTCTTTTTCCAATACTTATATACCAGAATAAAATCAGGTTGTCAATTTTTCTCGTACCGAATTCAGTTTTCCTTCCATGGTACCGGCTTTATCTCTCCGGTCATCAATCTTAATGGAAGTAGACACTCGCAAAGCGCCCTTATCAAAAGGCACTTCGTGCATTTTTTGAATCAATTCCAAAATGGTCGGCAAGTCTCCTTCAAAAATGGTTCCCATAGGGGTCAGCTGGTATTTGATTTCCGGATAATCCTTAAGTGCTTTGTGACACTCAGCCACGTAATGGCTGACACTGGTGCTTGCCGTTCCCAATGGTGTAATGGTTACTTCAACAATTGCCATTGTAATCCCTCCAAATTATGATGATACAAACAGTTTACCATGATTTGAAGTGTTAAGAAAGATTTTATCCGATCACCACCACCGCTAAGACTCCCCCTTCTTCAACAGGGAGATAAGTGGTGCTACGTCCCTTGGTGAAGAAACTAAGTATGGATAACGGCTTCTAACCTTCAGATGGAGTTAAAACCCCACCTGAAGCTACTAAGGATCCTGTTTATCCGATGACGAAGCATTCTGTAAGGTGACAGGTAGAAATAGCAAGCAAGAATATTTGATGTGTTAAAGCTGATTCGAAAACTCTTTCAATAGCCTTGTGCAAAGCATAGAAGAAAAGCTCCGTCCTAAGACAGAGCTTTTTTTCTTTCTTATCTCCCTCTTGGAGAAGAGGAAGTCTTGGCGGTGGTAGTCATCGGGTTAAAAATTCGGTTACCATATTTTTCAATGGCCAGCATGAAAGGATACCCAAGCCCGTAGCATGCAACCAATTGGCCCATACCAACGTAAATCATGGTTGGGATTAAAGGCAACTGGAATAAATAGGTCAGCATTGCTCCGATAACAACTGCGTTTACCAGCACCGGTGGTAACGGCGCTAAAACCCTACGTTTCATGCGAAAGGTGATCAGTGCTGCAATCAGCGTAGCAGAACTGCCAACCACCACATCAATGATGCCCAGGCCACCGTAGGCATTGGCGATCATCGCTCCGACAAACAGACCAGGAATGGCTGCCGGAGTGAAGAAGGGAAGTACCGTAAGCATTTCGGAAATTCTTACCTGAACCGGTCCGTAGCTGATGGGTGCAAAGGCTACGGTCAAAACCACATAAATCGCTGCTAACAGGGCTGCTTGCACCATAAATCTTGTCTTACTGTTCATTTCTATTACCTCCGTAGTTTTTTTTAGAGTCGGGATGGTTTCGAACCGACTTAGTGAATTTCAGCCTGTATAGCATATCATCCAGAAGGAAGTATTGCAAATAATTTTCTGATGACTTGTCTTGATTACTCTTGTAAATCGCATCGAAAAATAAGTAGATCATGCAAGGCGACAAAGTGAATGGGGCAATAATACTCGAAAAATAGCGTGAATAGTGGGGAAAAATGGGTATTCTATCAAGAGTGTGATTGGAGGGATCCCCATGAGTGTTTGCTCGGAAGTGGAAGCGGTTGAAAATTTGACAAAAATTCTTGGAACAAATAATTTTACGATACATCCTATTGGAAACCATAGTTTAGGAAGGCATTTGGTGTATCGGGTTGAATCTTTTTGCTGTGAGACCTTTATTTACAAACAGTATTGCAAGAAAAACAGAAGAGCCAGAGAGCTTACTGCTTTAAAGAAGCTGGAATCCTCGAAAGTTCCCTGCCCGCGAATCAAATCCTATGGAGTTACAGAACATGGGATTGAATGGATGATACTCAGCTTTCTGGAAGGAACCGTGCTAGACAGCCTCTGGGATCAGTTAAACAAGCAACAGAAGAAGGGTATTTTTTTTCAAATGGGAAGCATCTTGTCTGCCATGCATTCAGTTGAAAAATATGACCGGTTCGGTTACTGGAATGAGAAAGGCGAATGTTCATACGAGATTCATGACTACTACACTGAATTTTGTCGGAGAAATGAAACGGTTTTTCGTCAGCTTGAAAATCAGCACTTACCTGATAAAAATCTTTTGGAGAAAGCGGTCTGTGCGATAAAAAAGAATTCAGTCATGGTCAAGGAAATTAAAGATTCTCACCTGACTCATCAGGACTATGACGGAAGGAATATTTTGGTATCTATTGAAGGAAAGGATGCTCGCATCACGGGAGTCTTGGATTTTGAACAGAGCAGTGCCGGGAATACAGAAATTGATTTATCAGATGTTTATTTTAGATATTTTTTAAAGTCCGATGAATTTGAAGCCCAATTTAAAGAAGGATACCAAAAGAATTTACTTATTGATCCGAATTTCTTTCATCGAATGCCACTTTATCTTCTGTGCAAAGGGGTATCCATCTGCAGTTGGTCCTATATGACAGCGCCGGATTATTATCGGGAAGGGATTGAATTGATCAAACTCATGATCGAAAGGCTATAGCCTGAAAAAAGAAACTCATTACGAAAAAGTGCATCAATCTGCTCTCATTTCCTCGAAATGTATTGCAGGGTGCGCTTTTTTCATTTATGATATAAATAGAGGCATAATAACCCGGATGTGAACTTGGATTGGAGCGAAAATGCTCAACGCTGAAAGGGAGGAAAGCAAATGTCAATGAATGATTTTTTGAATGAGGTAGCTGCATCGAACCCTAATCAACCAGAGTTTTTACAGGCTGTTCACGAAGTGGTGGAATCCGTTTGGCCGGTTTATCAGAACAACGCTCAGTTTTTGAACCATAAAATCCTTGATCGTTTGGTGGAACCGGAGCGGCAGGTAATGTTCAGGGTGACTTGGGTTGATGATCAGGGAGAGGTGCAAGTGAATCGTGGATATCGCATTCAGTTTAACAGTGCTCTCGGTCCTTACAAAGGAGGAATGCGCTTCCATCCAACAGTCAATATTTCAATATTAAAATTTCTGGGTTTTGAGCAGATATTTAAGAATAGTCTAACCACATTGCCGATGGGTGGTGGAAAAGGTGGGTCTGATTTTGATCCGAAAGGAAAGTCGGATGGAGAAGTCATGCGTTTCTGTCAAAATCTGATGCAGGAAATGTACAGACATATTGGACCGGACACAGATGTGCCGGCAGGTGATATTGGGGTAGGAAAACGCGAGGTTGGGTATATGTTTGGTGCCTACTGCAAAATACGGAATGACTTTACGGGCGTCTTTACCGGTAAAGGGATGGAGTGGGGTGGAAGTCTCCTGAGACCCCAAGCAACAGGATTTGGATGTGTTTACTTTGCAGAGGAAATGCTAAAAACTGTTGGTGATTCCCTGGAAGATAAAACCGTCGTGGTTTCCGGGTCTGGCAACGTGTCCCAATATGCTATCCAGAAAGTGAATGAGATGGGTGGGAAAGTAGTGACGATTTCCGATTCCTCCGGCTTTGTGTACGATCCGGAGGGAATTTCCGGGGAGAAATGGGACTATTTACTCCAATTGAAAAATGAACGCCGCGGAAGAGTAAAAGAGTATGCAGATGAATTTGGAGCGGAATTTCACGGTAAAAAGAGACCTTGGGGAGTTCCATGCGATGTTGCGCTGCCCTGTGCCACCCAGAACGAGATTAGCGGTGAAGAGGCGAAAACACTTGTGAAAAATGGATGCAAATCTGTTTCGGAAGGAGCCAATATGCCAACCATGCCGGAAGCGGTGGAAGTATTACAGAACTATAAGGTGTTGTTTGCTCCCGGAAAAGCGGCTAATGCCGGTGGTGTCTCCACCTCTGGACTGGAAATGTCTCAAAACAGCCTGCGAATGAACTGGAACGAAGACGAAGTAGACAAAAAACTGAGAGGAATCATGAGGGCTATCCATGAGCAATGTGTAGAGCATGGGAAAAACGGGCAATACATTGATTATGTAAAAGGCGCCAATATAGCCGGATTCCTAAAAGTGGCAAATGCCATGGTGGACCGGGGCGTTGTATAAACAGGATTCCCAGGACAGAGGTGACGTGATGGATTATTTTATCGGGCTGGCGTATCGACTTCTTCAGGCAGCCGGGAGGGAAACGAGTCGATTAAAGTTTGTGGAGTCGGTGTATCAACTCATCGAAGAAGTTTTGGATACGGAAACCATTGAATTGTTCTTTCATCATGAAGATTCCCTATATGAGTATTTGCCCGGAAGCCAGCATGTACAGTCTTCTTTGCGGCGGCGGGAAGGAAGTTTTCTGTGGTTTCGGGACATGTACCGGAATGAGAATTCTAAGGACTCGGAATGGGCAAAACATCTCTTTCGGAAAGTGGCTAACGTGAAGGATCCGTCGGGATGGAGAATGGAAGAAAAGGAATCGTCTTTTGTCTTTTGTGAAGAGAAAGGGCAGCATAAGGAATGGAACCAGATATGGCTGATCCCATTCCTTCATCAAAATCAAAAATTTGGAGTCATTCTTTTAAAGTGTCACTCAGAACAAGGTGACGTTGAGCAGAGGCGTACTCTGACAACGCACCTCGGTCAGGCTCTGACCGAAGCTTTTGAACACCAGGAAGCGCATCATGCTTGCCAGGAACGGGTGAAAGAACTGCGCTGCCTTTATGAAATTTCCAGACTGGCAAACCTGCCTAATGCCGGAAAAAACGACGTTTTGAAAGAGATTGCTTTAATTCTGCCAGAAGCCATGCAGTTCCCGGAAATTGCGACGGCCCGAATTATAGTAGATCAGCAGGTGTTTGAGAGCAAAGACTTCCGGGAAAGCTCCATATGCCTTGCAGCACCTGTTATTACGGAAATGCAGGAAAGAGGTCACTTGGAGATATACTATCGTCCCGGATATACCCACTTTTATGACGAGCTTTTTTTGAACGAAGAGGAGAAACTGGTGCAAATGGTGTCAAATCAGATTGCATCGCTACTTGAAAGAAAAGAAAAAGAAATGATAAATCAACAGCTTCAGGAACAATTGCTGCATGCTGACCGATTGGCAACCGTTGGACAGCTTTCAGCCGGTGTGGCACATGAGATCAATGAACCGCTGGGAGCGATTATTGGATTTAGCCAGCTGATTCAGAACGATACGAAGGAAGCATCCACGGGTAAAGACCTGGAAAAAATTATTAAATCAGCCCTTTATGCCCGGGAAATTATCCGCAAACTGCTTCTCTTTTCAAGGCAGACCACACCCGAAAAAAAAGCCGAAAATATCAATAAGGTGATTGAGGAAGGCTTGTTCTTTCTGGAAAGCCGATTGGCGAAAAACGGAATTCGGCTGGAAAAAAACCTGCGGACAAATCTGCCGGATGTTATCATTGATGCCGGTCAGGTCCACCAAATGTTGGTTAATCTGACAGTGAACAGCATGCAAGCCATGCCGGATGGGGGCCTTTTGACTATTGAAACAGATTGGGTGGATGACTGTATTATGATAGGAATCATCGATACTGGAGTAGGAATGAATCAGGCAGTTTTGGATAAAATATTCCTTCCTTTTTTTACCACAAAAGATATTAATGAAGGAACCGGACTGGGTCTTTCAGTTGTTCATGGAATTGTGACGTCCCATGGATGGGAAATTGATGTAGACAGCCAGCCGGGCAAAGGAACCAGGACGACAATACGGTTACCGGTAGAAAAGGCGGGAAAGGAGCTTTCAAATGAGTAAAGAGAAAGAAGCTATCCTAATTGTGGATGATTCTGCAGATACACTGGAAATTCTGGAGCGAAAGCTTACGCAAAAAGGGTATCAGGTCTATCTGGCCAGCCAGGTGGAAAGTGCGCTTGTCATTATTGAGCGTCAGGAAATTGATTTAGTGATTACGGATTTGAAAATGCCTCGATTGAGTGGACTGGACCTAATTAAGATTCTACGGGAACAGAATCCGGATATTCAAATGATGATGATCACCGGTTACCCAACGGTGGAAAGCGCAATTGAGGCCGTTAAAGGAGGTGCGGAAGAATATCTTTCCAAACCTTTTACGGATGAAGAGTTTTTCGAAAGCTTTAACAGAGTTATTGAAAAAATCAGAGATCAAAAAGTCATGAAGAAAGAGAGTGTGACCGCTGAAAGCCGCTATGGAATTGTGGCAGCTTCCGAAAAGATGAAGGAGGTCTTTAGGCTAATCGATAAGTCTGCGGTTAACCCGGTGACGGTTCTGATTAGTGGAGAAAGCGGAACGGGAAAAGAGCTGGTAGCCCGCGCCATCCATTACCAGAGCAAGCGGGCAAAGGCACCTTTTGTGCCTGTAAACTGTGGAGCTATACCGGAAACACTTCTGGAAAGCGAGCTCTTTGGTTATGTTAAAGGTTCTTTTACGGGTGCAACGGAAACTCGGGCAGGTTTTTTTATCACAGCGGATGGGGGAACTTTGCTGCTGGATGAAATTGGAGAAACTTCCTTGAACATGCAGGTAAAACTCCTCAGAGTACTGGAAGACCAGAAAGTATACATGGTAGGTTCTCAAAAAGAGAGACAGGTGGATGTTCGTGTCATTGCCGCCAGCAATAAAAATTTAATGGATATGGTAAAACAAAATGCTTTTCGAGAAGACTTATACTATCGCCTGAATGTCATTAATATTGATTTACCTCCTCTGCGTGAACGCGGGGACGATGTGGTGCTGTTGGCAAACTTCTTTCTCAGAAAACACTCGAGACAGTTAAAACGAAATCCTCCCGCTTTTTCCGACGAAGCTCTGCAAGTGTTAAAACGTTATGATTGGCCGGGAAACGTTCGGGAACTGGAGAACCTGATGCAGCGTTTGGTCATTATGGTGGATCGTTTTACCATCGAAAAATCGGACTTGCCTTCCTTTATGAAAGCTGGCCATTCGATCACAAAAGGTTTCGAAAGAACCCTTGAAGAAGTAGAGAAGGAGTATATTCAGGATGTGTTGAATTATGTGAATGGTAATAAAACGAAAGCAGCAAACATCCTGGGGATTGACCGTAAAACCCTGCGGCGTAAACTGACCTAAATTCCCCCGGTGGGGAAAAATAACCCGATCAAGACTTTGCTGAGATTGCTGAATTCCTTGATGCTGCCTGTTATTTTTTTGGCATGATCATTGCATATAACTATTAGTGTAAGAATATATGCAGTAATAAAGCCTGAGGAGGTTATGATCATGTTAACCAGAAAAAAATATGAAGAAGTTCGAGACAATAGTGACAACGTGGAAAAGAACTCAAAGGGAATTGGTATGTGCGCCAGCTGTGTTTTGGAAAAGGACTGTGTGATGTCGCATCAGGGAAACAATCTATATGCCTGTGACGAATATCAACAGGGAAAAATTCCGAAAAAGCAGGTGGATTACAAAAAAGAGATGAAGCCGGTGGAAAGCCTGGGGCTTTGTGCTACCTGCAGCGAAAAAATTCATTGTCAGCATAAAAGCCTGCCCGGCGGTGTATGGCACTGTGAAGAATTCCAATAGATCCCTAATAACGATCTCCCTGAACCTATAGATATTTTCTATAGGTTCTCGCTTTTTGATAGAATACTTCAATTTTAAAAAAAGCCTGGTGAAGGGTATAATAGATTTAGTAGTTGATAAGAAGAAACCTATATAGGAATGGTGGGAAACCAATATGCTAATCGATATGCATCTTCATGAAAAAACATATTCAAGCGACAGTATACTTGATCTTAAAGAGATAATCCATAGCGCCAGGAACATGGGCTTGGACGGCATTTGCATTACAGACCACGACAGCATGGGTTTGACGAAGAAAGCGTACGATGTGAGTCGCGAGATGCTGTTCCCGGTTTTTGTCGGAGCTGAGGTGCTGACTTACCAGGGAGACCTATTGGTTTTTGGTGTTAACCATCTTCCAAATCGAATAATGGATGCAGAAGAGCTGGTTGACTGGGTTGCTCGACAAGGAGGTGCGACCATTAGTGCACATCCTTATCGTCAAAACCGTCGGGGGATAGGCGATACATTACTCTCTTTAGATCGTTTATCCGGTGTTGAGGGATTAAATGGCAGCACGCCCTATCATTTAAACAGAAAAGCGCAGGAAGCGGCGGAAAGAAGAAGCCTTCCGATTTTTGGCGGCAGTGATGCGCACCATACACAGCAAATTGGAAAGTATGCGACCAGATTTTCCAGCGAAGTCCGGGACATCAAGGATTTGGTGGAAGGCATCAAAGAAGGAAATGTGGAACCGGTTTACTTTAAGGATGGCATATACCAACGAATGGGCATGCCAAAACCGATGGAAATTGCAGTTTAATCACCACGAACAAGTCTTGCTGAAACCCCCTTTAAAACGGGGGTTTATTTTTATACACTTATTCCAGGAAATCGGAAGCGACATTTCGGATGGAAAGGAAGTGTGGATCATGAAGGATACAGGGAAAAAAAGGAGAAAGATGCAGCAAGGTGAACAGTGGCCGGAAAAAATAGGGTTGATGTTTGTGACGGTCATTTGCTTGTTCGTAACGGTTGTTTTTATAACCAGCACCGGAAGAGTCCCAAATCTCGACCTGGTCTTGTTAACGGTGCTCCTTTCTATGGAAATTAAATGGAGGCTTTTATATATTCTCGATATGGATTAGTTGATCAAACGGTTGGACGATCGTTGCAGGGAAAGAAAAGGATTGATACAATGGAGCGTGTCTTATTAACGTTTTACGAAAGGGGCTTTCGTATGCCTTCCCAAAAGCTAATTCCGTTTTACGTATTAAAGGTGCTTAAAAATGAAACCGACGAAGAACATCCGCTGAGGGCAAAAGAAATTCAGGAACGGGTTAACCGACTGGTTAATGATTTGCTGATTAAAAAAACGGAGACGGTTGTGGAAAATATCCAAATGATGAATCACTTTTTTTCTTCAGAGCTGGACGGCAACGATTTGATTGGAGAAACCCAAGGGTTTTCCGGACGTTACAGGGGAAACCGGCACTATTATTACGCAGAAAGAGTGTTATCGCAGGATGAAGTGCATTTTCTTCATCGATTGGTGATGGGACAGAAATCTCTGGATCAAAAAGCTTCGGAAGAGATTAAAAACAAGCTATCATCGTTGCTGAGCATAAGACAGCAGGACAGACTAAAATACAGTATCATCAGCGACAGCTCTCTTAGTACGGTCAATCGAAATATATACCTTAATCTCGACGTGATTAATAAGGCCATTTTCAGCAAAACCAATGTCCGGTTCGAATACCTGGAATACAACCTGAAAAAAGAGTTGGTGCCCAGAAAACGGAATTATGATTACCTGGTAAGCCCTTATGGGCTGGTGGTCAGCAGAGGGAAATACTATCTTTTTGCACGGCATCTGGCTACAAAACAGATTCGGACGTACCGTCTCGATAAGATACAAAGTTGTCATCCGGTTCCTGAAACCCCTTACACAGAACCGGAGCATTTTAATGTCAAAATCCATGGAAAACAAGCAGTTCATATGCATTCATCTGACGACATTGCGAATGTTGTTTTAAGATGTGATCGTAAAATTCTTAACAAAGTAATCGAAGAGTTTAGTCAGTGCAGACTAAAAGAAGAGCCTGAAAAGCCTGAATTTTTTTATGCTACCATACCAGCTGTTGACCTGCATGGGATGAGAGTATGGCTCAGAACCTACGGCCATCAGGTACAGGTGTTGCAGCCTTTGAAATTGAGAGCATGGCTGGTGCAGGACTTTAAAAGAGCATTGGAACTTAATGAAGAGATATAACAAATAAGCATCTGGGAGAAGGTGAACAAAGTGGCTGTGTTTCATAAAATCCAGACGTACCATAACAATGGGCTAATAACATTAAGGCACGAAAGCGCTGGAAGCAGCGAGCATTCTAATTGGGTGGGTGAAAAACTTCGTTTGTTATTTCCGATCACATTGCTTCATCATAACGAAATGAGTAAACCGATTGTTATGAAAATAGTTCATCATAGCGACAGGGCCTTCCGTTCTTCGGATCCTATATTGAAGTTAATGGAATGGGAAAAGGTAGAAAAAGTGATTTTAGAAATACACGTCGATGCCGAAACGGATCAAGAGAATGTATTGTTGGATCCGGTGATCATTCGTCAGATAGCCGGGCTTTCCAAATGGCATGAGATTTTTTGGGCCATGGCACAGAAGCTTTCAGAAGGCCGTACCAAGATCCAAAAGCACGGTATTAAAGTGCAGTGCGTTACCGCCGGCCGTTTGCCAGAGGTTTGCCGTAAAGACATTGAGAACGCAGAAGGGCAAAATCAACAAGTACTGCAGGAGATTGTTGCGCTTGAACCAATCCGTCCATCTTCGTTCCTGCTTGGTTTAACAGAGCATGGAAGCTTTGTGAAAATTGGCAAAGTGAAAGAAATGAAGTATCGATATGGAAGTATACGAAGGACTCATTTACCTGACCCTGGAGAATTAATGATTGGTACGGACCATGGAAGCTATTCCTTCAGGGAAGCAGGGTGTGAGTCTAAATAGGCTAAGAAACCATAAAACTTTGTTATAAGAAGGGCAACGTTTTCCTTGCAAAACCCCTAAGCTTCATGTAACATTATGGTGCCGGAATAAGTGCGATGTAATTCCGGTTTCATTATATCCGAAATGCGGGAACGAATCCCGTTATACGGGAAATCGTTCATGAACAAGTATATAACCACAACATAAAATGATGGGAGAGATTGATATGACCAAGTACTATGCGGAACCTTTTAAAATTAAGATGGTAGAACCGATAAAAATGCTGAGCCGAAAAGAGCGGGTCGAAAAAATCAAGGAAGCACATTACAATGTTTTTGCCTTAAACTCGGATGATGTATACATTGACCTTTTGACGGACAGCGGAACTGGTGCCATGAGCGATCAGCAGTGGAGTGGCATTATGATCGGGGATGAAGCTTACTCCGGATCCCGGAGTTATAAACACCTGTTGGAGTCAGCAAAAGATATTTTTGGGTACCAATTTTTTCAGCCTGTTCATCAGGGAAGAGC
>SLLE01000137.1 GCA_007134225.1 Tindallia sp. | reverse complement strand
TGCCAACCCTCAGAAGTCTCCCGAATTTTCGGGTTATAGGTCCACCTCTTCACGAATCAAATGCAGATCGCGCTGTGGAAAGGGGATGACAATATTGTTTTCCCGAAATTTTTCCAATATGAGAAAGCGGAGATCGCTTTTTATTTTAAATTCCTTTTCCGGGTTGCTAATCCAGACCAACAGCCTGAAATCCAGGGAAGAATCCCCAAAATCTCTAAATCGCACCAAGGGCGGTTCATCCAGAAAGTCTCCGGTTTGTTCTTTCAATTCTCCCACCGCTTCTTCCAAAATCCTTTTAACGGCCATCACATCGCTTCCATAGGAAACGCCTACGTCGATGAAAATCCTAAGATTTGAGTCAGCGTAAGAACGATTAATGACTTTTTCCTCCAGAAAAAATGAGTTAGGTATAATGATCCGCTCATTTTCCAGGGTGCGTACCACCGTGGCCCTCATTTTGATCTCTTCCACATCGCCAATGATCTCGTCTATAATGACCCGGTCGCCAACTCTGATGGGACGTTCAAAAAGAATAATAATTCCGGAGATAAAGTTGGAAGCAATATTTTGCAAGCCAAAACCAATTCCAATCCCAATCACCCCGGCAAAAACCGTGAGGCTGCTGATGTTAATTCCTAAAGTTGAGAGGCTGATCAGAACCGCCGTTGCCAACACCAGGTAATGCATCAGACTGATTAAGGTAAAGCGAGCACTTGTTTCTATCTGATACCTTTCAAAAACCTGTGGTAATAACACGTTTTTAAGCAACGATGAAATACGGGTCGCCAACAAAAGAACAAAAACCGCCACCACTGTTGTAAAAAGCGACACAGACGTGTTACCAAAGGTAAAAAGAGGGCCAAAAAGCCATGAGACTTCACTGAAATGAGTAGCTGTGTAGGTAATCAGAAGGTAGACTGTCAACCAATTAAGCATGGAAATCCAGGCGTCTTTGCCCTTTTTTGCAAACCGGTTAAGCAGCTTACCAACAATGACCCTCGCTGCCAGGATCACCAACAGTCCGATAAAAAGATAGAGCCCTTCTAAAACTGCAGATGAGACATTATCCATGATGATCTCCTTCCTGTTCCAGTGGCGTTCATTTTACGATTCTTCTGCTTGCTCGGATTATACCACGAACTAAGTTGATTTAACCAGGGATAAGCATAAGCAATGCCACTTTAATCTCCCCTAGATCCAATACCTCCAATAGATCCATCGCAGTTTCCAGCCAGCAATGGCAGATGTAAAGAATAACTTTTTAGCATGTCTCTCCTCACAAAAAACCGGCCAGCGTCTTATGGGCCGATAGCCGGTTCAAGTGCAAATTTTAGAATGTTAAGTGCAGCTTAAAAATTGTTCACCGGAAAGAGTTTGTCCATTACGAAACCTTCTCTGGCGAATTATTAAACGATGTGATTCTTTTTTCTTTGACCATGCCTGGGACATCTTTGAAGCACTCAGGAACCGGTTTGCAAAATGAAGTATACCATTTTGAAAAATGCACTTTAATTTTTTTTAATGCTTTTACAAACTTCCTGTACATATTCCAACAACCTTTCCCCCGGAAGCATCCACCTTGCACTCAATTCCCATAGACCTGTTCTCACAGTTGAAACCGATTTATCAATACATTCCCTAGTTTCTTAATCCCAATTCTGAACGTCTTATAGTAATGAGGTTCTCTGCCTTCTTCCAAGATTTTTCAAAGCTCTTTCGGAAATGGACAACTGGACCAAACGCTTCATACTCATCGGCGGTTATCGCATTTATAAAATATCCTCTGCGATAATCTTCCAGTTTTTCAACCAACTCATCTATAACAGAGTCCGGTGTGGGTCTCAGGAAATGTTGCACGACCGGCAAATCCTGTTCAATAAGGACATCCGCTGTCCCTTTCCAATTGATTGTGATCGCTCCGTCAACACCAACCATTTCTGTAAAATGATGCACTCCTCTTGCTCCACCGCCAATAAAGCCAACGTCATTGTACTTTTCTTTTACGGTTGAATAGGTTTTTTTGGCTATGGAGATCCCAGCCTGCCATAAAAGATCTTTGGATATATCGATGTTTTGCTCCGAAGCAGCATTGCTTAAGTATTCATCATAAATGCCAGCAATATGCGAGTAATAAATAGGAGCTCTGTCTTTCATGCCTCTCGTCGCTTTTTCATACGTTTCCGCAACATCCAAAGCCTGTTTTACAGCCATAACTTCTGTTGCATTAATAGGAACACCTTCTGATGCAAGAATTCCAATTGCTTCTATCCCCTCTTTAGTTGCGGGAATTTTTGCCATTATATTCGCTCCCGCTTTTCTGTTGAAACGCGCATTCTCAACTAGTGTTTCCGTGTCTTCTTTAAAAGGGTTTCCCTGTATGCTTACAAAGCCTTCTTTTCCACCAGAAGCTTCATACAAGGGCAGAAATGTTGTTGCTATTTCTTCTACCAGACTTCTTTGAAGCGTTTCCTGTACTTCGTTACTATTTTCGTTACGCTTTAGTATTTCATCCAGTTTTTGCATAGCATAAGGTCCTTCCACCTCATCCATTAGCATCTTAAAGGTATACGACGGGTTCTGGGTACAGCCAACAGCACCGGCATTAATCGCCAGCTCCGCATCTTCCCTTGTCACATTGTTAATCCAGAATCTAGTCCGTGTTTGTGAGTGAACGCGTTCAAAATAAGGTTTTCCACTCATTATTTTTCCTCCTTATTACTCGTTAAAATATCCAGAAGATCAACCAATTTTGAAATCATCAGCAGCTCTGAACATAGCCATTAAATTGTCAGTGGAAACCTGATTTACGGAGCCACCTGCTGCGAGAACAAACTTATTGTTGCCATTAAAAGATTTAAGCAGCTCGATGCAATTGTCATAGGTTTCATCAGGAGTCCATTTTTGCAGGTCAAGCGGACTTATACCACCCATAAGGGATAATTTCCCTTTTGTTAACTCCAGTGCATCGTGAGGTTCGATGGAAGGCAGATACTGCCAAGCCACCATGCCTGAATCGGCAATGGCTGGAGCTACATGACGGGCTGTTGAATCATTGTGCAGCCATTGCTGAGTATTGGGAAAGTTTTTAAATATTCGCTCATATCCAGGTAATATATATTCCCGGTAAGCCGCCTCGCTGAGAAATGCAGAAAGATCATCAGCCAGTAATATGTGGTGCAGTGAACCTAAGATTTCTTCCTGAGCACTAATGAATCTAATCTGGGTTTCGATCACAACATCCAATACTTTTTTTACCAAGTCTGGTTCAGCAATCGTATCCGCACAAAAGTCTCCTATTCCCCGAAGATTAGCACCCACCGTAAAGGGCCCCATAATCGGATGCGGGTTCACCTTGTATCCTTTTGGGCAGTGGTCAACCATGTACTGCAGTGTTTCCAACGCTTGCCTCATGTAATTGTCACCATATGGATCTCCCGGCTCCAGCCAGTCCAGATCATCCACATCTTCGGCATTTGCGATGTCCGGATTGGGATGAACGGAAATAAATCCATTTTCGTCAAACTGGACAATACCACCCAGCCCACTCGCTTCCGGAACTGAACCTAAGTCGGGAAGTGGATTTCCGATACCCTCCAGTTTCTCCAAAGCTTCGATCTGACACTCAAGGGTTATCTTGGGTTTGTGAAAAAAGTCGTCCAACTTTACACCAGTAACGGCCTGGAAGAAAGGATAGGTATAAAATTGAAACACGGCGTGTCCGTCTGATTTTTCTCCAGCGATGCTCTGCCTTAAGCGACGGAAGTTCTTTTCTCTTAACGTTGACATCGTTTTCCCTCCTCTTTCATGTTTTTAAGATTCCTCTCAATTATGCTTTATGATTCTGTCAGATTCATCTGTGTTCTGAAATATTGTTTCCATAGTTTGTTGATTTGATCCACGAGAAAAGGATCCTCACCAGCAGCGATCATAACCAGGATCGAAGAAGTCCTATCCGACGACGTTGGTATGATGTCACGCAGTTTGCCAACACTGTCTATCTGGTGCCATCCTTCCTCAAGATGAAAAAAGCCTTTTGCGCGATAAACATTATCCTGAATTCCTACAAGAAAACGATCAAGCTGCTCTTTCTGAAATACACCATCCGACTGAAGGGTGATGGTTTTCAGGCGGGTCTCGGGGGTATTACAGCTTGCTTCGCTTTTGGCAACGTCCGCTTCAAGCAAGAAGTCTCGGTCAAGTAGATTCGACGGCATCTGGCTGTAAGTGGTCGTAATCACTGTCGCTTTCCCGTTCATTTCTTTAAGCTGCCGGATGATCACTTCCTGATCTTCCATGGAAACCAGGTCGGTTTTGTTTAACACAATAAGATGACTATGCCGAACCTGCTTTTCCAGCACCGGAAGCGTCGAAATCAGTTTTGGAAAATAAACACCATCGATCAGGCAAATGGTTCCGCAGTATCGGTATCGATTATCGGTTTTCTGATTGGCAATTTGTAGCAACTCTCCCAGATTGGAAGGGTCGGAAAGACCCGAACACTCGACAAACAGTGCACGAATGGGGTGTTGCGCGAATTCAATTAAACTGTCCAGAAAAGAGCCCTGCAGACAGCTGCAGAAAATTGATCCATTGTTAATCTCGATGATATCTCCGGCCGTGTCGTGAAGGATCTGACCGTCAATGCTTATTTTTCCAAACTCATTCATAATAACGCCGGTTTTCTCCTGGTCATGGAGGCTGAGCAGATTCTTAAGCAAAGATGTTTTACCGGAGCCCAGAAATCCGGTGATGATATAAAGTTGAATAGGTTGACGGTCCATCGTACCATCCTTTCATCAGATCAAATTAGCTGCCAAAAATCCACATATTTCTGCAATTTTAGACAGCCTTTCGATCCAGAGATGCTTTTTTAGCCGTATCTGCGGCGGTGGATGCGTCTGCGGCATAAAAGTCGGCACCGATTTCCTTGGCAAAATTAGCGTTTAATGGAGCGCCGCCAACCATTACTACATATTTATCCCGAAGATTCCGCTCATCCAGGATGTCCAGAATCTCCTTCATATTGCCCATGGTAGAAGTCAGTAATGCGGACATGGCGATAATATCGGCACCTATTTCTTCTGCTTTATCGACAAAGTTTGCCGCGGGTACATCAATTCCTAAATCAACGACTTCCAGACCTGCGCCTTTCATCATCATGATTACCAGATTTTTGCCGATGTCATGCAAATCGCCTTTGACAGTTCCCATCACAACCTTGCCGACGGGTTCGTTGCCAGTTTCGGCCAGGATCGGCTCTAACACCTTCATTCCGGCGTTCATCGCTCTAGCCGATACAAGCACTTCCGGCACAAAGACTTCGTCTGCCTTGAACTTAACACCAATAACGTTCATGCCAGCCAAAAGGCCTTGGTTCAGAATCTCTTTTGGTGAAACATTATCATCCAGTGCTTTGAGTACCAGCTCTTTTACTTTCTTGGATTTGCCGTTTTGCACCATTAATGAAATTTCTTCAAAACAACTCATTTGGACAGCCTCCTTATTCTTTGATTCGGCTTCGGATCGCTTCTTTTAATTCCTGTTCGCTGGGGATGATATTGTCAAATACGACTTCGTTATTGATTAGCATAGCCGGAAGGTTAGAAACGCCTAATTGCATTGTTCTTTTGATGCCGGATTTTGTTTTGATAAGAGTTTCACGCCAGATAATTTTTTCCTCGAACTGTGGGATTACTTTTTTGACCGCTTCACACATGTACTGGCAAGGAGCACAACCTTCGGAATCCAGGGTAACAATTTCAATAAATACTTCGCCAGGTTGAATCTCCACTTCTTCAATCACTTCCTCTTCACCTTCCTGAAGGGCGCTTTCGGTTGCAAACACATCCAGCGATGTGAATTTTCCACTCACGTAATCACCAATAGCCACAATATTGTCGACAGGGGTATCATACGGCATGTCGCATCCTGGCGAAAGCACATGGCCGGGTCCTTTGCCAATTTCCAACTCTTTGATGGCTTCATTCACATTGTCAAGGGGTGAACCGAAAAGCATTACGGTAGTCAGTGGAATGTTTCCGCCAAATGAAACCTTGTGCTTTGTTGCGACTTCCTTTGCGAACGCCAAGTCCACATTTTCATCAAAGGCAATTCCGTCCGTATCAGTTTGACACATCAACTCAAGATTTTTTGTTGCGTTGCCACAACAGAACGTTGTCACTTTTAATCCTTTTTCCTTAACAGATTGGTTCAACTCGGTAAGGTAAGGCTTTACAAATTCTTCGAAATGAATTGGCGAAATTTGCGAAGTCATGGGATCAACGACAGCGATAACGTGTACTCCCGTTTTGGCGTACATCCCGGCGAAGTCCTTGGCTACCTGGGTGCAGAATTGCATTAATTCATGGGCATCTTCCTCGTCTTCAATCATGTCCATGAATAAATCTGTTCCTCTGAGATGTGAGGCTAGCGTAAATGGACCGCAGATCAAGGCGTAAAGAGCAACTTCGTCACCGATTTTTTCAGAAAGTCTTTTGGCAGCATTTAGCGCCATCGGGTAGCGGCCATCTGTTTCTTTGGGTAAAGCGAGGTCTGCCAAAGAACCATCTTCCAATATGTGATTCACCACAGCCGGTGGATTTTCTTTAGCCCATCGCAGCTCGCAGCCAAGAGCTTCCGCTTCTATCTGCATGTCAAATACAATTGGCAATCCGTCCGGCCGATAGAGCTCATAGGCTTTCATCACGCCTTCCACAATGGCATCTTCACTTTTCAGGTATTCTTCAGCCGTCAGACCGATTAAGTTTGCGGTTTGAACGCCGGCATATGGAACCCAGGGTGTTCGATCAACTTCTTCAAAATTTAATGTTTTTAGTACTCTTTCTTTTCCGTTCATAAGAACCTCCTTGTTAGATACAGTTGTACTTTATAAACAGGATCATTCCATATTTATTCATTTCAGCATATACCAAAATGGGCAACCTCTTTTTATACACGTAATTTGAAGGTAGAGGGGATTAATACTTCAATCGTTATTTCAGAGATTGCCCAAGTAGTTGGCTCTTTAAATTCAACTCTTTTATCTATTCAAACTCTTTAAAGAGCTTTTCAAACTCTTCGATTGGATCCGTGATGTGGTAAACATATTCGTCGGATGGGAAAACACCTTCTTTTACATCTTTGATGTATTCTTTGTAAGCGTTGGTTTCCACTTCCGCTACTTCCGCATATTTCTTTACGAATTTCGGTGTGAATGCCTGGAACTTGCCTACCATGTCACTGCTGATGAGCAGTTGTCCGTCGCAGGCACCGGCTCCGATGGAGTATACCGGGATGTCCAGTTTTTTGGTGATAAATTCGGTCAGTTCCGGTGGCACGGCTTCTACCAACAGGGCAAAGGCGCCTGCTTCCTGTACGGCCAGGGCATCTTCGATGACGCCGCGGGCGTTGTCTACCGTTCTTCCCTGGGCTTTAAAGCCTCCTAATTGTCCGGAGCTTTGCGGGGTCAGTCCGATATGACCGATCACAGGGATTCCTGCATCAGTGATGGCTCTGATTCGGCTTTGTACCCGAACGCCACCTTCCAGTTTGATGCAATCGGTATCCGCTTCTTTCATGAATCGTACGGCATTGTGAACGGCTTGTTCATCGGATGCCTGGTAGGATCCAAAGGGCATGTCGCCGATGATCCATGTGTTGGGGGCTCCTCTTCGTACGGCCTGGCAATGGGAGATACAGTCTTCCATGGTTACCGGAATCGTTCCGTTGTATCCCAGAGTTACCATTCCCAGCGAATCGCCAACCAGCAGCATGTCCATGCCGGCTGCTTCTGCAAACATGGCGGTGGGGTAATCATAGGCGGTAATCCACGCCACCTGCTCGCCTGCTTTCTTCATTTTTACCAGATCAAGTATACTTTTTTTCTTTGCCATTGATGATTTCCTCCTTCAAGTGATATGTTTTGTTTTTTCATCATTCACAAACATGATACAAACAACTTTCAGTATGCTATTTATTAAGAAAGCATTTGCATTTTACAGGCTTTAACAACCTGCTTTGCCAGCACCGCTGTGGTGACAGAGCCTACGCCACCTGGAACCGGTGTAAAGGCTCCTGCCTTTGTTTTCACTTCTTCCTGGTGTACGTCGCCGGTCATATTGCCCTGGTCGTCCACGTTGATGCCAACATCTGCCACCACGGCACCTTCTTTAATATGGTCTTCCCGCACAAATTCTGATCGTCCAATAGCCGCGATTAAAATGTCTGCATCGGAAGTGATCTTATCCAGATCACGGGTTCTGGAATGCGCTACCGTTACTGTGGCATTCTCTTGCAACAACAGTAATGCCGCTGGTTTTCCCACTACCATGGAACGGCCAAGCACCAAGGCATTTTTTCCTTCCAGAACAATCTGGTAGTGCTTGAATATTTCCATCACTGCCATGGGTGTGCAGGGAATAAACCCGCTTTCGTCTCCCATTAGCAGCTTTGCTGTGTTTTCCGGATGCAGGCAGTCCACATCTTTCTGAGGGGCAATATTGATTTCGATCACTTTTTCGTCTAGCTGTTTTGGCAACGGACGGAAAATAAGAATGCTGTGGACTTTCTGATCCTCGTTAATTTTTTTCAGTTCATCCAGGAATGCATCCTGGGTAATGTCTTCCGGCAGTTCAATCTGTCGGGATGTAATACCTATTGCATTACAGCGCTTTACGATGGCTCTCTCATAAGCTACGTCGTCCGATTTGTTACCAACGCGAATCAGCGCCAGGCAAGGTTCAATCTTTTTGGTTGTCAGCACATTGGTATCGCTTTTCAATGATTCTACGATGGCATCTGCCACAGGCTTTCCTTTAAGCAATTGTGTCATTTTCTCATCCTTTCATATAGAATTTAAAATTTTGAGTTTTGAATTATGAATTCCGAACTAATCGGACCGGTTTAGCTTACGGCTTGCACCACAATTTCGTAGACTTCGTCAGCTTTTTTGACGCCATCCGGGATCAATGGGTCCACTTGCTTCCGGATTTTGCTGATAAAATCTTCATCTTTAATAAGCTTAAGGTTAATCTGGACATTAAGCTGAGCACTAAGTAAGCCAGCTTTTAAAGCCTGCACGCCTACGCCAATATCACTAATAACCAGTTTGGAGCTCAAATGAACCAATTCATGATGAAGTTCGATTCCTTTATGGCATATTAAAACAATTTCCAATGGCACTTCGCAGGCTTTTTTTAGTGCCTGTTCCAGAACTGCTTCTTTTTCTTCTTTTTGCTCCGCTGATTCGGTTGGAAGACCGTAGGCTTTTGAAAGCGGCAGAAAATTTTCGGCATCCAGATCTGTCAGCTCTAAGAGTCTCTGTTGCAGTTTTTGGCTTTCTTCCAGCAGTTCAGCAATTCTTGCTTTCTGGTCTTCAGTTTTCTTTTTCGTTGATGAAAAATTCGCCACCATACCCGCTAATGCAACACCAATTGACCCCAGTAACGCAGCAGCTCCGCCACCGCCAGGTACTGCTGATTTAGAACCCAGCTCTGTAACAAAATCATTCACACTTCGATCAATCCATTTCACTTTATAACCCCTCTCCATGCAAGGTTTTTTCTTTTTCTTCCACTTTCCACTTTCCTAAAACAATCCCTGAATCATTCCATCTTCATCCACATCGATGAGCTCAGCCGACGGTACCTTTGGCAGTCCTGGCATGGTCATGATGTCTCCGGTCAGGGCCACAATAAAGCCGGCTCCGGCGGATACTTTGACCTGGCGGACAGCAACGGTGAATCCTTCCGGTCGGCCCAGTTTGGTGGGGTCATCCGAAAGGGAGTACTGGCTTTTGGCCATGCAGATGGGCAGGTTGTCAAAGCCGAGTTTTTCCAGTTTCGCGATTTCTTTTTCGGCGGCCGGTGCCAGGCTGATGCCGTCGGCCCCATAAATCCGGGTGGCGATGGCTTCGATTTTCTTGGCAATGGGCTGGTCCAGTTCATAGGTGTATTTGAAGTTGCTTCCATCGTTGTTTTCGATGAGGCGAAGGACTTCTTCGGCTACTTCCACGCCGCCTTTGCCGCCTTTAGCCCATACTTCGGAAAGGGCTACATTAACGTTTCTGGCTTCGCAGGCTTCCCGTACCATGGCCAGTTCGGCTTCGGTATCGAGGGGGAAGCGGTTAATGGCCACAACAACAGGCAGACCGAAGACGTCGGTCATGTTTTCGACGTGTTTCATCAGGTTAGGGATGCCTTTTTTCAGGGCTTCCAGGTTTTCTTCGTTGAGGTCGGCTTTTTTCACGCCGCCGTGGGATTTCAGGGCGCGGACGGTGGCCACGATCATGACGGCGTCGGGCTTGATCCCGGCTTGTCGGCATTTGATGTCGATGAATTTCTCGGCACCCAGGTCGGCTCCAAATCCGGCTTCGGTCACGACGTAGTCGGCGAAGTGCATGGCGGTTTGGGTGGCGGCTAAAGAGTTACACCCATGGGCGATGTTGGCAAAGGGACCGCCGTGGATAAACGCGGCGGTGCCTTCCAAGGTTTGTACCAGGTTGGGTTTTAGGGCGTCTTTTAACAGGGCTGTTAATGCACCGGCAGCGTTCAGGTCGCCGGCGGTGATGGGTTGATCGTCTCTGGTGTAGGCGACGACCATTCGTGCCAGTCTCTCTTTCAGGTTGTTCAGGTCCGTGGCCAGGCAGAAGGAGGCCATGACTTCTGAGGCGACAGTGATGTCGAAACCGTCTTCCCGTGGCACGCCGTTGCCTTTGCCGCCCATGCCGTTGACCATGTTTCTCAGTTGTCGGTCGTTCATGTCCATGGCGCGTCTCCAAGTGATTTTTCGGTTATCAATGCCAAGGCTGTTGCCTTGCTGGATGTGGTTGTCGATCATGGCGGCCAACAGGTTGTTGGCGGTGCCTACGGCATGGATATCGCCGGTAAAGTGCAGGTTGATGTCTTCCATGGGGATGACCTGGGCGTAGCCGCCGCCGGCTGCGCCGCCTTTAACGCCGAAAACGGGACCAAGGGATGGTTCTCTGAGGGCTACGATGGTTTTTTTGCCAAGGTAACTCAGGGCATCGGCGACGCCGATGGTGGTGGTGGTTTTGCCTTCTCCCGCCGGGGTTGGGTTGATGGCGGTGGTCAGAATCAGTTTGGCTTTCTTGGTTTCTTTGGCTTTTTTTACGTGTTCGCCGGATACTTTGGCTTTGTACTTGCCGTAAAGGTCCAGGTCGTCTTCGGTTAACCCTAGCTGTGCTGCAATCTCCCGAATGTCTTTCGGGGTGGCTTCCTGGGCAATTTGGATATCGGTTTTCATGTTTTACAACGCCTCCTCGAATGTTTTCACAAGCTTTGCGGACTATTGATGAAACTAGCTGTGTTGTTATTAAAGTTTTTTTTATAGCTTTTAAAAAATCATCATTATATTTCAGCATGCTTCTTCGATTATCTACATATACTGAACATTGCCTTTTATTGTCATTTTTATTTTTTCTTTAAGTTCTTAAAAACAATCCGGAAGAACCGTCTCTGTGGTAACTGCGATAGTTTTATTTAAAGCCGGGTTTTGATAATCGCACCCTTATCGGCGGATTCTGCCAGTTTGCTGTAGAGGAATAGATACCCTTCCTCCACTCTGGGTTTTGGTGCTTTCCAGGTGCTTTTACGCTGTTCCAGAACTTCATCACTTACCTGCAGATCCAGCACCCGTTCCGGTACATCGATGGTAATGGTATCTCCGTTCTCCACTAAGGCAATGGTGCCGCCTTCCATGGCTTCCGGAGAAATATGTCCTACAAAGCATCCATTGTTGGTGCCGGAGAATCGTCCGTCCGTCACCAAAGCTACTTTATCCGCCAGTCCCATTCCATAAAGCAGTTTCATGGCTTTGAACATTTCCGGCATTCCCGGTCCGCCTTTTGGCCCTTCGTACCGGATCACCACCACATCTCCTGCTTTTACTTCTTCTTTCATAATGGCTGTGTTGGCTTCTTCCTCCGAATTGAAAACAATGGCCGGGCCAGTAAACTTCAGCATTTTGGGATTGATAGCCGCCGGCTTGGTTACCGCCGAATTAGGAGCCAGATTACCATATAGAACAGCCAAACCTCCAGTGGAGCTAAAGGGCTCTGCGTAAGTCTTAACGATTTCGTTATTCGGGGATTTGCTACCCTTAATATTTTCGCCCACCGGTTTTCCGGTAACCGTCATGCCTTCCGGATAAAGCAATTCTCTGATCTGATTCATTACCACCGGAACACCGCCGGCTTCGTAAAAGTCAATAACATTGGGCGATGCTGCCGGATTCATCTTTGCAATCAACGGTGTGGTTCGGCTTAATTTATCAAAATCGTCCATATCAAAGTCTATTTTCCCTTCATACGCAATGGCAGGAATATGCAGGGCTGTGTTGGTAGATCCTCCAATGGCAGAACTGAGCCGCACAGCGTTTTCGATGGATTTTCGGTTGATAATGTCCCGGGCCTTGATGTCATCATTGACCAGGTGAACAATTCTTATGCCGGACTCCTGGGCTACTTTCATCCGGTCATTATTCACTGCAGGAATCATCGCACTTCCAGGCAAGGACATGCCCATGGCTTCCGCAATGCAGCACATGGTGTTGGCAGTGCCCAGAAAAGAACAGGAACCACAGGTGGGTGCGCAGGAATCTTCCATTTTTACCAGGTCTTCTTCACTCATTTCGCCTTTTCTCAGTTTTCCGACTCCTTCAATGATGGAAGTGGTGTCTGCTTTCCGTCCGTGAATCATGGGGCCGCCCAGCATGGGACCGCCGTTGACAAAAATGCTGGGAAGGTTCAGCCGTGCAGCAGCCATCAGCATTCCCGGAACAATTTTATCGCAGGAACCAAGCAAAACGACACCATCATATTGATGGGCCTGTACCATTAATTCCACACTATGGGTAATAATATCTCTGGTCGGGAGAATGTAGCGCATGCCTTCATGACCTTCTGCAATACCGTCACAGGCACCGATGACACCAAATTCCACCGGCATTCCACCAGCTTGTCGTATTCCTTCTTTCACCGCTTCTGAAACCTGACGCAGGTTACAGTGCCCCGGCACTGTTGTACTCCAGGCGTTGGCAATTCCGATCACCGGTTTTTCCAGATCCTCATCTGAATAACCCATGGACTTATAGTATGCTCGATTGATGCTCCATTCCGGACGGCTTAGTATCTTTTCGCTTCTTCTTTGCATATCCGAACACCTCTTTTATTTGCTATTAATACGATCTTTTTCTAATGCTACGATTTTTCTCTAATGCCAATTTCATTTCTGAATCTGACTATAAATCATTAAAAAGAAGTTTGCCCAGCTTCGTAAACTGCCGGTCTCTTTTTTCGATCACTTCGTTGACTTCTTGTTCTGTGTATTCATAAAATCCTTTTCCTGTCTTTGTTCCATAAGAACCTTCTTCATACAATTTACGCATCAAATTCGGTACTTCTTTTTCATCACTCAATTCCGCGAAAAGGTAGCTGCTTACTTTATAAAAAGTGTCCAGCCCTCCCAGATCTACTGTTTCAAAAGGTCCTATACAGGCATATCGCATACCCAGCCCATATTTCATAACATTATCCACATCTTCACAATCAGCCATATCGTTTTCAACAATATGAAGCGCTTCCCTGAGAAGTGCATATTGAAGGCGATTTAGCACGAAACCAGGAGCATCTTTTTTAACGCGAACTGGCTTTTTTCGAACCGCTATTGCCAACGCTTCGATGATTTTAAGGGTCTCTATATCTGTCTGATCCCCTTTAATTACCTCCACCAACGGAACCAAGTGAGGAGGGTTCACCCAATGCATTCCGGCGAATCGTTCAGGTTTTTTAACTGCTTTCGCTATTTCTGTAATAGAAAGACCAGATGTATTAGTGGTAAGGACCACATCATCATTTACCATTTCTGATGCTTTCGCCCAAAACTTCTTTTTTACTTCCATGTTTTCAACAATCGCTTCGATGACATAATCCGCTTCCTGAAAAATATCCATCTGCACGGTAAAATCTATCTGGCTTTTAAGCTTATCTGAAAGTTCCTGTGATATTTCCTGTTCTTCCACTGCGACTCGCTGATTAAGATCCAGCAAATTTTTTCCCTTTTCAATTCCCGCTTCGGATATATCGTAGATGGATACACGATAGCCTTCGCCGGCAAAAATTTGCGCCAGTGAGACTCCCATCAGACCAGCACCCACAATAACGATATTATTGATATTGCTTACGTTCTTCATTGTATTCCTCCTTCATTTTAATCCAATACCTCTAAATATAAAAAAACCGTTTCTTTCCATCTTTGAACTCTAATTATTATGATGCCCGTTACACGCGAATATTTAAGAACTGAGGGAACCATAAAGATATGGCCGGGATAAAAGTAATAAGCATCAATACGAAAATCATCACTACTATAAACGGAATAATCTTTTGCGCAATACTGTCAAACTTAATGTCGGATATTTGACAGGCCATAAACAGATTGGCGCCTAACGGCGGAGTGATAAATCCAATTGCCAGATTCAAAATCATTATGATGCCAAACTGGATTGGGTTCACCCCAAGCTGGGTCACGACCGGCAATAGGATTGGCACTAAAATGATAATTGAAGCATTCGTTTCCATGAATGTACCCACAAACAAAAGTAAGGCATTTATCAGTAATAGAATCACTATTTTATTTGTCGTAATGCTTAGAATGAAATCGGCTATGGTATTAGGAACCTGTGTAATGGTAAGGATTCTCCCGAAACCCGCAGAAACTCCGATAATTACCAAAACTGTAGCGGCAAGCAAGCAAGCATTATAGGCCAGATAGGGAAGGTCTTGAATTTTGACTTCCTTATAGATAAAAACGCTGACAAAAATACCATAGACACATGCAACCGCAGCTGCTTCCGTAGGCGTAAATACACCTCCGTAAATTCCGCCCAATATGATTACAGGAACTAAGAATCCCGGAATAGCGTTTATAATCATTTTGATCGCTTCTTTAAGCGTGTACGTCCGTGGGTCTCCTTCATAATTATTTTTTTTTGCTTGTACATATACATACAAAGACAACGCAACTCCAACCAGAATCCCTGGAAGTACGCCGGCCATGAACATTCCTGATACCGATACCCCAGCCGCCACTGCGTAGACAATCATCGGTACACTGGGAGGAATAATAACGCCCACCGTTCCAGCTGTTGCAACCAATGCTCCAGAAAACACTTTATCGTAGTTTTGTTTTACCATAGCCGGAATCATGATGCATCCAATGGCAGCCACTGTCGCGGAACCAGTTCCGGAAATGGCAGCAAAGAACAAGCAGGTAACCACTGCAATGATTCCTAATCCACCTTTTAGTCCTCCGAAAAATATCCCGGTTACGTCTAATAACCTTCTGGATATACCGCCTTTTCCCATAATGTCTCCTGCAAATGTAAATAAGGGTACTGCCATTAAGGGGAATGAATTTAGTCCCTGGATCATTGTCTGTGTAAAGGCCTCCAGACTGATGGGGTTCACAACAAAAATGGTCAGCACGGAAGCTAGTCCCAGTGAAATGCCAATAGGAACAGAAACAATTAAAAAGAATAACAGGCTTCCAAATAAAGTTAGTACTACCATTCTTTTTCACCTGCCTCAGATTGATCTTGCTTTAAAGAAATATTCGTTCGATCAAAGCAAACAGTGTTTACTTTGTTATATTTATCTCCAAAATCTTCAAAAACTTCCATTGGTTCTGCAAAGTTTTTTATCTTCCATACCATTCCTTGTATAACCCTTACTGCAATAAGAACGAAACCGATGAAACCGGCAGCATATACAATGTTTAACGATACACTGATTGTTACGGCTTTGTCGCCATAAAGGGCTACTGACTGTATGATTAAAAAAGATGCATACATCGAGACAATGGCGAATATGAGGAATAAAGCATCGACAACTAGCATGACAATTTTTTGTCCTTTTTCTTTTAATATGCCAATCAAATAAGTAATTCTGATATGCCTTTGTTTTCTCGTAACATAAGAAATGCTAAAGTACATCAGCCAAACAAATGCGAACCTGGCGACTTCTTCGACCCAGGAAAACCCAGACTCAAAAACAAATCGCATAAAGACCTGCACTGACAATAACAGTATTATCCCGTAAAAGAGTGTTGCCATGGCAATCGGTTCAAAGTTGATATCTAACCAGGACATGATTCTTTTCACTGAAAACTCCCCCTCTCTACTTCCAGAGATTTACCGGCATGTCTGTACTTAAGGCAAACTAACCATCGTTTTTATAAACAGGACTCCCCAACTACTATTTGCAGCCAGTAAAACTCCTTGAATCGTGCAGGGAAACCATCGGGTTCTCTGGTCCGATGGCTTCCCTGCCTTTTAGAACTGTCTATCTTTCTGCCTCCAATTGCTCCATGACCAAATCGTAAAGATCTTGTCCGCACATTTCTACAATATCTTCTTCTATCGCGCTGTTCATCACTTCACCCATTCTTAGTCTTTCCTCGGTAGAAACTTCGTTAATTTGGATGCCTTCATCCAACAGCTTGTCAATGATTTCTCCTTCGGCTTCTGCAACAAACTGCCTTTGAAGAGCAATGGTTTCGGCAGCAGCTTCTTCGACAATCGTTCTGTGTTCATCCGACAGGTTTTCCAGAAATTCATTGTTTGCATACCAAAGGAAGTTGGTGTAGATATGCTTAGTCATGCTCAAGTAGTCCTGAGCTTCATAGAACCTTGCACTATAGAAACTTTCAGTGGCAGATTCCTGTCCGTCGATCAGGTTTTGCTGCAACGAGGTGAACACTTCAGCCCAGTCTACGCTTGTCATACTGGCTCCAATCGATTCCCAAGCCTTGATCTGTATTGGGTTATAGCCTCGGAGTCTCAATCCTTGTACATCTTCCAGTGTTTCAACTGGTCGGACACTGTTCGACAAGTTTCTGAATCCTATTTCCATGTAGCCAATGCCTGTTAATCCCATATTTTCCAGAGGCTTCATCAGTTCTTTTCCGGCATGTCCATCCAATACGCGATGCGCATGACTGGCATCGTCAAACATGTAGAAACTATCCCATACGGCAAATTCCGGTATGGTGGAAGTAAAAAGAGTAGTTGCTCCAACACTCATCTCAATATCACCTCGGCGAGTTTGTTCCAGTGTGTCTTGAACACTGCCCAGCTGTCCTCCAGGGAAAAGGACAACTTCAATTTCACCGTTTGATCTTTCTTCCACCATTTCTTTAAATTCTACAAAGGCTTTGTGTGCTGGAGTTTCTGTTGTGTTATCATGTGCTATCTGGATCCTTACCTGTTCACCGGTTGCCGGACCGACATCCCCATCATCGTTGCTTGGTTCCGCTTCTCCATTGTTGCCACATCCTGTCAATGTGCCAATTAAAACCATTATTGTCAGTAGAGCGATTAAGCATTTTTTCATCATCTGTACTTCCTCCTTTTCATTTTAAAAACCTCTCCCATTAACCTAGGCTCGCCTCATACAGGCGAAGTTTTATACCTTTACTTTCTGAACAATCTCTTTGCACATTTTGCTAATCATACCTTGATCCGAGCTGATGGGGATGTATCGTACTCCTTTTGACATTAAGTCTTTTGCCATTTCAACATCGGCGGCGACGGTTCCCACCACTTTTCCGGTGGCATTTACTCTGGTAATGATTTCATCAATTACTTTAAGCAATTCAGGGTCGTTGCTTTTGCCCATTATATCAGCTCCCAAGGATTGGGATAAGTCCATGGGACCTATAAAGATGACATCCAGTTCTTCCAGAGATAAAATCTGGTCTAAATTGTTCGCTGCTTCAATTGTCTCACAGTGAAGTATTGTGAGGGTTTCCTCATTCGCCATTTTTATATACTCGAACTTATCAATCAATCCATAGCCAGCCGCTCTGTGCGTAGGAGCAAATCCTCTGTTTCCTTTAGGCGTATATCTGGTGCTTTTCACGGCATACTTTGCTTCTTCAAACGTGTCAACATTTGGAATATGCACCCCCAGTGCGCCGGCATCAAGGGCCTGCATAACATCTGTGGCTGAGTTTTCACTCACTCTTATAATGGGTGTAATTTCGGATATGTCTGATGCGCGGATAATATTCGCCATCGTCTCTTTGTTGATTGCAACATGTTCACTATCCAGCACGAAAAAATCCAACCCTGCCAAACCCATAATTTCCGTAGAGCTGGGGTCCGTCAACTTCACAAAGGACCCTATTGCCACCTCCCCTTCTTTCAACATTTTTTTAACTTTGTTTTTCCGGATCATTTCTTCCCTCCATTCCATTCCTAATTTTTGGGAATTGCAAGGTTTATGATAACTCGAATTCTGATCTCGAGTTATTTTAATAATCAAACAATTTTAGCCCCGGCACTCTGGTTCTTATTTTGTATATACTGGATGTGGCGGCAATGTAAATGCTTCGAAGATCTTCATCGCCCCATGTAAAGTTTGCCGCTTGCTCAGGGATTCTAACGATGCCAATATATTCTCCGGATTTGTTAAAAATATGGAGGCCTCCCTGGGCACAGCAATATACATTTTCCTCAGAGTCAATTTTTAATCCGTCCGGCAGCCCCACTCCTTCATCTCTGGTCTCTGCCCACAAACGACCATTTTCCAAAGTACCATCATCTATTACATCAAAGATCCGAATATGGCGCCTTGGGGAATCGTTGACATAAAGTTGCTTTTCATCTTTGGAGAAGCAAAGGCCATTGGGGTTTTCAAAGTCATCCATTAACAACGTCAATTTTTGTGTACGCGGAGCGAACATGAATACACCCTGAAAGGAAAGTTCCTGCTCTCTTTCAATACCGACTTTCGATGGGTTTCGGCCAAACTTGGGGTCAGTAAAATATATGGACTCGTCACTTTTTACGACAACATCATTCGGACTGTTAAGCTCCTTGCCTTCATAATGTGAAGCCAGCACTTCATAATGATTACCGTTGATATCTGTCCTTGCTATTCTGCTTGTAGCATGTTCGCAAACAACGATTCGGTGCTGATGGTCCAACGTATTTCCATTCGCTTTATTCGTGTTCTCCCTGGTAACTGAAAGCTTTTTTCCCGAAGGGTCCCATCTATAAGTCTTGCTTGCTGGGATATCGTTAAAAATCAAGCTTTGTTCTTTACAACTCCAAATCGGTCCCTCGAGAAATTCAAAATGCTCCGCGATGATTTCCAGGTTTTGATTCTCATCAACTAAATCCGCAAACTTATTGCTCGATTTAATCACTTCTAACATTCCTAATCCACCCTTCCAAGCTGTTTTCACGCTTTTTTCCAGTGAGGATTTTTGCTTTTCCCAGTTACATTAAAACCGGTTCAACCTCGAGCATCTCACAAATATACTGGAGCTCTTTGGTACAGTTTCCTGCAACCGCAGAAATGTGGTTGGATCCAAATTCTTCGATGAATTTATCAAAATCAATATCCGCTTTTACAAATGCGGTTGGCAACTGATGCTCTCCTCTTGATCTTTTGTAATTTTCATACAATTCATGCTCTGGAGTAATGACTTCCCCTGGTATAATTGCCATATAGTACTTGCCTGATTTTCGATATAGCCTTGCTAGTGTTATATCTCCAGCAGCCACTTTCATGAAAGGAATCGCACCACCGGCAGGACGATTTGCAGCCCTGAGATCAATATTCGACAGATTCTCATCGGCATCATTTTTCCTTGTTGCATACCAGGCAGAAATGGCGCCACAGTTTGGAATATACATAAGTGAATTTTTGGGATCTATGTTGCTTGCATCGCCAAACATTGGGGGAGTTCCACCGGTCACCAACTTCAGAATCTCCATGGTGAGCGCTCCATCTGCATCGGCTTCACAAGCCATGCTTGTAGGCTCTTTAGGACCGTCCGCGTCAAAAGGAGAAGGCAGAAAAGCCGCCGATAAACACTGAGGTACGTAATGATTCGACAGATCTGGCATGCACTTAATTGCGACAAAATGATGTCCTTTTTCTTTGATAATATCTTTTGTAGCAAGGTAACATCTTATCTGAAACTTCAATTTATCCACTGTTAATTTTTCGTCGTATTTAACCTCTTTGACCTTCCCAGTCAGCCATTTTTCCATTTTTTCCACTCGATCATCATCAATCAGTTCACTTAGTCTTATAATCTCTAATTGGTCTACATGATCCGTATCAACGCCAAATTGTCTTTTCCATTGCATAGGATCGTTAGAGCCAGTATCGATTCCAAGAGATCTTCCACCATAAAATCCCATCACTTTTCCTTTAAGTTTTATGGCAGCTGATGCTGCTCTTATATAAGGAAGTACTTTTTTCTCAAATACACTATCCTCCGAATCATCAAATTCACTCAAAACCCTTATATGGGGATATCCGACCTGTGACAATGCACCGCCGCCTCCAAGGAGACCCACGGTTGAAGCAGTTCCAGGATGATCATTTCCCAACAGAATGGTCGGCAGCCCCATTCTTTGGACGGCTCTTACGACCATACTTGGCCATGACCAGGTAGAAGTGTGTGCAATGAAAACTTCTGCACCCTTTGACTTAAAGTAATCAACCTGTTCGTCAATTTCTGCATTACTTCGTGGTAACGTTTCAAGATGTATAACTTCCAATGATTTCTTTTTAAAAAAATCTATTGCTTGTTTGTGGCGCGGAATAGCATATTTGCTGATAAAGCTTTTCCATTCATGTTCTCTCGGATCACCGAAAGTCATTATCGCGACTTTTTGAACAATCATATTTTTCTCTCCTTTAGGTTATTCATCCTTGCAATTTTGGAGCAATTCGTATTCTTCATCTGTCACTGTTTTATACCCGGGAGCTGGAAATGCTTGGAACCCTCGACCTCCGTCTATATAAATCGATTGACCAAATATGAAGTCGGAATCTTCACATGCTAAAAACACAGCCAAACGCCCTACTTCTTCAGGTGTGCCGATTCTTCCCATCGGGGTTCTTGAGAGCACCGTATTGAAAAGCTGTTCATCAGATCCCACCCTTCTCATTAGCTCAGATTCGATCGGACCAGGCGCAATGGCATTTACTTTTATTTGATGCTCGTTTAGAGCGACGGCCTGTACTTTGGTCAGCTGCTGAATAGCGCCTTTTGAAGTCGTGTAAACCATTTGGCTGTCCAAGGCTAAATAGGCATTGACGGAAGACATGTTAATGATTGCCCCACCTTCACCTTGTTTGACCATTTGGCGCGCAGCGTATTGTCCGCCAAAAAACATTCCTTTTAGATTAACATCCATGATATGATCGTAGCTTTGAGGTGTGATGTCTAAATAGTGGGTTTTATTGGAATCATTGATTCCAGCATTTGCGACATAAATATCGAGCTTGCCGAAATGTTCAACAGTTTTTTCAATAACTTCCTGAACCTGATCCAAGTTTGATGCATCACATGGGATAAATAAAACATCGCCATATTCCGATAGTTCAGCCTGAGCTTCCAGACCAGTTTTTTCAGTCGTTGCACTAATAACGACTTTTGCTCCTTCTTTAAGGTATTCAACGGCGATCCCTCGGCCGATTCCTTTGGTTCCTCCGGATATAATGGCTACCTTGTTTTTTAATTTCATAATAAACTCACCCCTATAATTCGCCTACAGGCTAGCTTCTTTCCGAGGCCAGCCTATAGGTTTTAAATGAATAGCTACGGCGATTATTTTACTGGCGGCTGTTCGCCCACTGCAAATCTCGCTTGAATGTTTTCTACGATTTTTGCCATGTGGCCTACTGCATTTTCGACCAGCATATCGCCCTTTTCTTTTGTTGCTAAGCTTGGTGTGCCGATGACTCCTGACTTGAGTTCCTTATATTCCGGTCTCGCAAAAGTACCCTCAAAGTGATACATTTGGCCAGGTTTCGGATTCATCCCTGGTTTAATGATGAAATCAGAATCGATCAACGCTTCTCCACCGTCATCAACAGCTTTGCTCATATCAATGTATTGAGGGTATAGCGACAAGGCCATGGAAGTCTCCGCTTCGTCGGCATGAGTCATAGGTGTTTCCAAAACCGTCTGGCTGTCTCTTAAAAAATCATACCAATGACACGTAAGTACAAAGTAGCCTTCTAGTCCCAGTTTGTTCATTGCCACCAACGTTGCGGCCACCTGACCATGAGCTGAAATAATAAAAAACTTTTTGTACCCTGCCACTGCTGCTCCTCTTACAATATCGCACAATAGGTTAATATGCGTTTCGTAGGAAACAGGAATCGTTCCCGGCATATACCAGTGATGATATGGGTGAGAACCGTACTGTAATAATGGCAGTAACATAGCTCCGGTTCTTTCTGCCACTTTTTCAGCCAGTCCTTTTGCATTGTAGGCATCGCTTCCGCAGGGACAATGAGGACCGTGCTGCTCGATGGCCCCAATTGGAAGTATTGCTACATCGCAGTTCTTTACATCCTCCAGTATTTCCTCTTTGCTCAGTTCGTCCCACCACAAGTGCTTTCTTTTTAACATTTTTGTTTCTCCTCTCTTAACGGTTTATTGTTTAATACTAAATTGCACCTCTTTATTTTTACTCTCCAAGGATTTGGAGTGTAAATGGTAAATTCATTTTTTCTGCCACTTGCTGAAGTTCTTCAAATGTTTTCGTTGGAATCGGAACTCCTTTTTCTTTTCTCTCAATGAGTTTCAGATGTTCCAGCTCGCCAGGAAATCTCATTTCTGATCCGTCCCACATTGGCGTCTCTTTCAGTTGATCAATATATTGCTCCATTCTGGATTTCATCTCATCCTTACCGATAATGGCCGAAAGATTTATGGCGATCATCATATGGCTGGTTAAGCTGGGGTCCTGAGGTTTTGCGTACATGCTTTTCAGTTGATGTGAAAAAGCTCCTCCTGTAATTAATCCGGACAGGATATCAACGGCATAAGAAAGTCCCAGCCCTTTATAGTCTCCCATTGGCATTAAAAATCCCTTGAAGGCTTCCTGCGGATCATCCGTTGGCTTTCCTTCACTATCGGTTGCCCAGTCCATGGGTATTTTTTCACCCTTCTTTATTGCCAGCGTCAATTTTCCGCCAGCAACCTTTGAAAGCGACATGTCTAAATCAAATGGAATCTCTCCATGCGTTGGAATTGAAATAGCAAATGGATTGTTTCCTGTGACAGGTTCGCTGGCACCAGGCGCCACTATTAATGGCAGAACGTTGGTCATCGCGATTCCAACCATACCTTCTTCTGCAGCCATACGCGCATAGAGGCTCGCTGCACCAAAATGATTGCTATTAATGGCACCTACAGCTCCGACATTATGTTCTTTTGCCACTTCGATGGCTTTTTCCATCGCCGCTCTTCCGACCGTAAATCCAGAAGCATGATCACCATCCAACACCTGGAGCCCCTTAGATCCCCTTATCATATTAATACTTGGTTTGACATTAATCGCTCCATTGAGCATGCGATTAATGTACGCCGGTACGCGCATCACCCCATGAGAATCCACGCCTCTTAGACTTGTATCCACTAAAGCTTCGGCATGAAACAAGGCCTCTTCTTTTTCTAATCCTGCCGTCTTGAATACATTACAAACAAACGCTTTTAATTCTTCATGATTGACCAATGTAACATTTTCTGACATATCACCATTCCTCCATTCTTTAGATTATCTTAATCGCGAAGTCTGAGATTCCCAGTAAATTTCACCGGAATCAGCAGATCATATGCTACCAGCAGTAAATGAATACGTATTCATTTTGTAGAAAAAAATATTGTGTTCGTCCTATTTCCAAGTGATAATGAATACGTATTCATTATCTAAAAAAAATATTCCGGTATCAGCTATCCATTTATTGTATATATTAAGCGGATCCTCTTTTTATTAGCTTGCCCGGAAATAATTTTAATTCACATTTCGTGTTCATTTTTTTAATTTTGCTCTCCAGTAAATCAATCGCAAACTCGGTCATTTCCTCTATCGGCTGCTGGATCGTTGTCAGTGAATACGTCGGCCAAGAAGCCATTTCAATATCGTCGAATCCTACAATAGCAATTTCTTCAGGTGTTTTCAGGTTGAATTCGTGTTTTGCTGCATCCATTGCGCCCAGCGCGACAATGTCACTGGCACAAAATATCACTTCAGGCTTTTTTCCTTCTAGAATCAACTCTTTCGCAATTCGATAACCAGATTCATATGAATATTCATCATTTCTAATGAGTAGGTCGCTAAAGCCCCGCTCTTGGAGTCTTTCTTGAAAACCTTTTAAACGATCGATGTTAGTGGAAGATTTCGGATTTCCTCCTATATATGCTAACTGTGTATACCCTCTGTCCAGTAAGTAATCAGCTACATCTCTACCACCTTTCACATTATCGCAGCAGACGGCGCTTACATTTGTTCCTGTTGCGTAGCGGTTGAACAGAATAACCGGTGTGCCTATGTTTGCACACTCTTCCGCCATTTCAGATGATATGGTTGCAGAGGTGATCACCAATCCGTCTACCCGGTATTCCAAAACGTGAGATAGAATTTCATCAATGTCCCTACCTTTTTCCACACTAAAAAGCAATGTTTGCTTTCCTAATTTCTGAAGTTTAATGGTGAACTCATCCAACGTTTTACTATAAAATGGACTTTTTGCATTGGCCATGACAATTCCTACAATATTGGTGTTCTGAGATGTTAAACTTCTGGCAATAGCGTTTGGTCTGTATTTTAATTCCATCGCTGCCTTCAAAACCTTTTTTTTTGTTTCTTCGGTAAGTTCATTTCCGGTACCAAAAGCTCTTGATACGGTGGATTGCGAAACACCGGCTAGTCTTGCTACATCAACTGAAGTAATTTTTTTGGTTGAATTATGATGCCTGTTTTTTGTATGTTTTTTTTTCATTTGGCACCTCTTATACATGAATGCGTCCTTGCTTAGGTTATCCATTATTTATGCTTATTTCACTTTACATCTTGCAATCTTGTATTCGTTTCAGTTAAAATATGAATACGTATTCATTCTCTTTTGATTTGAAACTATCATCTTTTTATACATTTGTCAAGAAAAATTCCACAATTTTTTAAATTTTTTGGAGGTCCATTTTTAGATCTACTCCCTCTTAATCAATTATGAACAATTACTTCTTAAAGGAGGAAAGAAATTGATTCATGGAATTCTTATAAAAGATTTGATTGATAAAAAACGTGTATTAAAAGCTTTGGCCTGCCCGGAAGAAAGCTCAGTCTACAAGGACACAGCGAACCTGCTGGAGAAAACACTTACCGATCTGGAGCATATGGTTGAAGTCTGGACAGGGATTGAAATAATACCACTGAAAGAGCCTTATACTTCCATTATAGAAACCAACGCTGGATCGAAGCTTGGAATTGCTGGCATCTCTCTGGGGGACCGTATTACAGAAAAGTCCAGAGCGCTATTTGAACAGGGCGATTACCTGGAAGGATATTTAATGGACTTGGCCACCGATGAACTGATTTTTCAAATAAGCAATGTTGTGAAAAAAGAACTCGAAAAAAAACTACAATTAAATACTTGTGGACAGGTCCGAATCATCTCTCCCGGAGACGGAGATGTTCCTTTAGTCTTTCAAAAACATATTCTAGCCGACTTAAAAAAAAGAGGCTCTGTCCCCATTGAAATCACAGACAATATGATGCTGAAACCGGTGAAATCCATGCTTTTTATTGTTGGTGTGACTCGGAATCAAGAGACATCTTCATCGGAGCATTTCTGCCAAAAATGTTTCCTGACGAATTGTCTGTTTCGGGAGGAATCTTCGATTGAAATTACCCTGCCAGGAAAAGAAAATTCGACCTTCAGGCACTGCAAAGAAAACAATCTTTTGACAACGCTCCTTCAAAAAATCAATGTACCCTCGCCTTGCGGCGGAAACGGCATTTGTGGTAAATGTGTTATCCGAGTAGTAGAAGGTCAATTAAAGATTACAGATGCGGATCGACGGCTTTTTTCGGAAGAAGAGTTGAGTCGGGGATATCGGCTTGCCTGCTGCGCTTATCCGGATGCTTCCTGCTCAATATCCCTGGAATTTGAAGTATCAAAGGAGTGTGACGCCGAAATAGGATTTATTTCAAGTGTTGATAAACCGAAGTCGAGAGTGAAATTGATCAATGTCGTCATGGACGAAAAGCCGCCCAGCTATGCCGGAAGCGCCTTGAAGCAACTTTTGGAAGTCACAGGTGTTAACGCCTCTTTCTCACTAAAAACTCTCAAACGTTTTTCTGAAATTGTGGGGGGATCCTCAAAAAATGAAAATGCCACCCTGGCACTAAGAGAAGGCACAGTCATTGCGGCGTTTTCCGAACCTGTGAACGTATATGGGCTTACCCTTGATATCGGAACCACAACGATTGCCATGGCACTGGTTAACCTTGAAACCGGGGAACTTACCACAAGCCATGCGGTCATGAATCTGCAAAATGCGTGCGGAGCAGATGTGATCACGCGTATTCAATTTGCATCAAAGAGTCCAGATCATTTAAAAAAAATAAAGCAAAAACTTGAAGAGAGCCTCCGGTCAGGAATCAGAGAACTCTGCGAAACAGCTGATGTTGAAATGGCACAGATTATGGAGACAGTCATCGTGGGCAATACCACCATGGTTCACTTAATGCTGGGGCTGGAATGTCATTCCCTGGGCCAATCACCTTTCACGCCCGTCACCATCTCTGGCCATTATTATTCCATGGAGGAGTTATGTGGAATTGAGGGTATGGTTACGCCAGCAATGGTGCTGCCCAGCGTCTCCGCCTTTATTGGAAGTGATCTCATCGCAGGACTGTTGAACTGTGACATCCATAGAGATTCGGAAATATCACTGCTAATTGACCTGGGAACAAACGGAGAAATCGCTATGGGCCACAAAGATAAAATATTGTGCCTTTCAACCGCCGCTGGTCCTGCCCTGGAAGGCGCTTCGATTTCCCGTGGTATGGCAAGCGTTCGCGGTGCTATCAACACCGTGCATTTTGAATCGAACATCGTTAAATTCACAACCATTGGCGGTGATGAACCTGCAGGGATTTGCGGGTCTGGCGCTGTAGATATTGTAAGGGGTGCCTTGGAAAAGGAAATCATTGATGAAACAGGAAAAATTGTCGAGGAATACCAGGGAACCATCACAATAGCGATGGATAAAAAAGGAAACCCCATTGTCTTTACCCAGAAGGATGTCCGCGAAGTCCAGCTGGCAAAGGCAGCCATCCGAACTGGCATTGATATCCTGATCAAGCAGTTCGGATGCAGGGAAGAAGAGATAAAAAAGGTGTGCCTTTCCGGCGGCTTTGGTAATCGAACCAATCAGAAGAGCTTATTGGCAACAGGCATCCTCCCGTCTATTTTTGAGGATCGGATCATTCCTGTCGGAAACGGAGCCCTTGGAGGAGCGGTTAAAGTATTAATGAATCGTGATTCTCAAAATGATTTTTCCGCCATAATAGACTCGATAAAACACATCGAAATCTCACAGGATCCTGAGTTCAATGATCTGTTTGTCGATCACATGAACTTTTGATAAGAGCAAAATTGAATAGGTCAGGTCGTCATTCTGTTGTACTCGGCGTCGTTATAAAATCCATTGCTTCTCCAATATTTTGTGCATTCCCGGCACTGATCGCTTCTTCCATAAGCTCAAGCCTCTGGAGTGTAAGAAATTCCTTTCCAAGTACACTTTCGTATTCGGTG
>SLLE01000120.1 GCA_007134225.1 Tindallia sp. | reverse complement strand
CACCGGAAGTCACAACGGAAAGATCTGTTGAAGGAACCCGTCCTAAAACAGTTCCGGATTCAATGACCGGTTCTCTGATACCAACATTCCAGGGTGTTTCATCCGGTTTATCTCCCAGGGCGTAAACATCACCGCCAAAATTAATGAATCCACTTTCGATTCCCTCTTCCCGCAGGATTCGAGCGCTTTCATCCACAGCATAGCCTTTGGCAATGCCACCCAAGTCCAAAGCCATTTTTGGATTTATAAGCTGAACATCCTTGCCTTCAATTTGGATTGCATGAATGTCCAGGGCTTCAAGTTTTTCGTCGATTTCATCCTTTGTCGGGACATTTGGCTGGTCTGAACCAATACCCCATAATTCGATGAGAGAGCCGATACCTATATGAAAAAGACCATTAGTCTTATCATAATAATCGATACCCGTCTGAATGACCTTTAGGGTATCATCCGTTACTTCAACGGAAGAACTCCCGGCCTGCTGATTGATTTGATATACTTGACTGGTTTCGATATAGGAGCTCATTCTGTTTTCGATTTCCCGTACTCTTTCAAATGCTTTTTCAATAATGGCTTTACCTTCTGCCTCACTGGGTGCATAAACCCTTATTTGGCTAAAAGTACCAAGAACAAACTCGCTCTTTTCAACCCACTCTCCCTCAGACTGATTCATCAGCCGTGTTGCAAGGAAGGCAATCATAGCCATTACAAAAACAATGGTGACGATTTTACGTTTATTATTCATTTTTATCTCCTCACTTTGTAGAAAACATTATTTTTTCAACGAACTGCAAGACTATTACAGCATAATTAAAGAAACCTGTCAATGTGAAGTCGCTAATTACTAAATAAGCTTGGGCTCCTGTCATAATTGTGGTAAAATGTCTTTAGTTCAATGGTTGAAAATACATATGGAATAATGATATTGGAGTTGTGATCGATGAAAATCTTAATTGCAGGAGTTGGAAAACTGGGGTTTCAACTGGCTGAAGCTTTTTCGGGAAAAGATAATGATGTAACGGTTATGGATCCGAAAGCTCAAGCTCTTCAAAAAACCAGCGATCAGTTGGATGTCTTAGCCATGCAGCAAAACGGAGTTGAAATCAAAAGCTTAAAACAGGCCAGAATTCATGAAACGGATTTAGTGATTGCGGTTACAGATGACGATGAAACCAACATGTTGATCGCTTTCCTTTCAAAAAGAATGGGTTGCAAAAAATCCATTGCTCGTGTCAGAAATCCGGAATATTCCAGGCAGTCAGATTTTATCAAAAAAGAGATGGAGATTGACTATATCGTTAATCCAGAGCTAGCCACTTCCGTTGAAATTATCCGTTACCTGATGAAGGGCCTTCCAGTTCATACAGAAGACTTTGCCCATGGAAAAATTGTATTGGCGGATGTGAAGGTACAGAATCTTTGCGAAATGGCCGGGCAGTACGTTAAGAACTTGAACTATGAAGAAAAAGTTCTGATTGCTGCCGTTTATCGCAATGGAAACGTCATTATTCCCCATGGAGAAACCAGGATCGAAGAAACGGATGTCTTATATGTTATTGGAGAAAAAGATGATGTTAACTCATTTACTCAACGATGTGGAATACCCCAGGATAAGAAAATAACCAAGAAGGTCGTTATACTGGGTGGCGGACGTATTGGGTATTACCTGGCGGACAAGTTGCTGAAAACAGGTGTCCAGGTTAAAATTATCGAAGAATCCAGAGATCGATGCAAGTATTTGGCAGAAACGCTTAACAATGCATTGATTATCCATGGAGATGGCACGGATATAAATTTATTGGAAGAGGAATCTATTTTCGAGGCGGATGCATTGGTGTCGCTGACAGGATTGGATGAAGAAAACCTGTTGCTGTCATTACTGGCAAAGCAGTATCATATGAAAAAAGTCATTGCAAAAGTAAGCCGACCAAACTATATTCCCATTATAGAAAAACTTGGGGTAGACGTAGCGGTAAACCCGGTAACCATAACAGCCAGTGAAATTTTACGTTTCGTTCAGGGTGGAAAGGTTTTGTCATTTTCACTCTTATTTGGAGGAAAAGCAGAAGTGACGGAACTAATCGTTCAGGAAAAGGCTTATGTTACCGAGAAAAAATTAAAAGATTTGGAGTTGCCAAGAGGATTGATTATTGGATCTGTGTTGCGCAACAATAAGGTGATCATACCAGATGGTGAAACCGTGATCACGGCAGGTGATCGTGTTGTTATTTTTGCAACGAAGGATGACAGTGCTGACTTTGAAAAATATTTCTATCCACCGAAGAGGGGTTTGCTCAATGAATTATGGAATCGTCACAAAAGTTCTGGGAAGCCTACTGGTATTTGAAGCAATCATGCTGGCGCCAGCCATACTGGTCAGCTTGTATTATCGGGAACCTGAAGTAAACGCATTCCTCTATACTGTTTTGTTGACCTTGTTGATTGGAATTCCTTGCGCCAGATTTAGTCAATCATCACGGAAAATCAAAGCAAAAGAAGCACTGATTATTGTTGCTGGCGGTTGGGTTGTGGTCTCTTTCTTCGGGGCCCTGCCTTTTTACTTTTCAGGAAGCATTCCGCACTTAATGGATGCATTTTTTGAAACAATGTCAGGCTTAACCACAACAGGCGCTACGATTTTGGATGACATTGAGTCGCTTCCAAGAGGTATTTTATTCTGGAGATCCTTTACCCACTGGTTGGGAGGGATGGGTATTCTGGTATTAACACTGGCAATCCTTCCGGCTATCGGCGTTGGAGGATTTCAAATATTCAAAGCGGAAAGCCCAGGCCCCGTATCTGATAAGCTGGTTCCGAAAATGCAGCACACTGCCACCATTCTCTATACAGCTTATTTTGGGATGACAGTATTGCAGACGGTTTTATTGATGTTCGGCGGGCTTAATTTGTATGAAGCACTAGTACATACCTTTGGGACGGTTGGCACCGGAGGATTTTCTATTTACAATGACAGCGTGGGCGCTTATGAAAGTGCTTACGTTCAGTGGATTATTACAATTTTTATGATTGGTGCCGGTATAAACTTTGCGCTCTATTACGAATTATATAAAAAAAAGCTGGTGAATGTTCTGGATAACGCAGAGCTTCGTTTATACCTGCTTTTGCTATCAGCGGCTATGCTGATATTATTTGTCAATCTGCAGTTTCAGCAATCCGGAGTCTGGACAGAAAACCTTCGTCATACAGCCTTCCAGGTGGCATCCATTATGACTACTACCGGTTATACAACTCTTGATTACGAGTTGTGGACACCTTTTAGTCAGAGTGTTATTTTCTTCTTAATGTTTGTGGGTGGCTGTGCCGGGTCAACCGGTGGTTCTATTAAGGTCATACGAATTCTGGTTTTATTTAAACTTGTAAAGAGACAAATCCTGAAAGTGTTGCACCCCAGAGCCATGGTTCCCATTCAGGTACAAGGCCGTATGCTGCAGGCAGATACGATTGCAAGCGTTACCAGTTTTTTCTTTTTATATATGCTGATTCTGGTGGGCGGCACAATGATTCTAAGTCTGGAAGGACTGGATTTAATCAGTGCCATCAGTTCCGCTGCGGCTACTCTAGGAAATATTGGTCCTGGTTTTGGATTTATTGGTCCGACACAAACCTACAGCGAGTTCAGTTATTTGTCCAAAGGAATTCTGTCTCTGTTTATGCTGATGGGAAGACTCGAATTGTTCACTGTATTTATTTTACTGACGCCTTCATTTTGGAGTGAGAGCAAATAAACTTTTGTTGAGAACGGGAGTGTTAAGAAATGAACCAATTACTAACCCTGCTGAAAAAAAATCTGATTCTTGGCGATGGTGCCATGGGTACCATTCTAAATCAGCGAGTGTCAGGCGTAACATGCCCGGAAGCCGTCAATTTTTCTCATGAAGGCATCATTGAATCGATTCATCGTGATTATATAGAAGCTGGCAGCATGATGATCCAAACCAATTCTTTTGGTGGAAGCCGAATCAAATTGGATGCTTACGGATTGTCTGATGATGTGATATCCATCAACAGAAAGGCGGCCTCTATCGCTAGAAAAGCAGCCGGCGAGCTAATACTTGTGGCAGGGAATATCGGACCAACGGGTAAGTTAATGGAACCCCTGGGAGAATTAACCTTTGATAGTGCAGTCAGCTTTTTTGAGGAACAGGCAAAAGCACTGGCTGAAGGTGGATGCGACGTATTCCTCATTGAAACCATGGCCGATTTACAAGAGGCGAAAGCAGCTGTTATTGGTGTAAAAAAAGCTGCCGATCTTCCTGTTATCTGCACGATGACATTTGATATTCAGCAACGCACACTGACTGGAGCAGATCCGGAAACCGTCGTTACCGTCCTGGAAGCCTTGGATGTGGACGTAGTGGGAGCGAACTGCGGTGTCGGTCCTGATTTGATGGTATCCATTATTAGTCGGATGCGAAACGTTTCAGACACGCCTTTGATGGCACAGGCAAACGCAGGCTTGCCACGATTGGTGGAAAACCAAACCATCTATGATATGACATCGGACCTTATGAAAGACTTCATACCTCAGCTGATCGAATCCGGTGCGGCGATCGTGGGTGGTTGCTGCGGCACTACTCCGGAGCATATAGGTGCTTTTGCTGCAGAATTAAAGAAATTAAAACCTAAAGCAATAAACAGGATTGATTTTTCCAAACTGTCAGGAACGGATCAAACCATTTATATCGGAAAAGGGTATCGGACCCCAATTATTGGAGAGAACATTAATCCAACCTCCAGAAAATACCTGGCGGATGCTTTTCGAAATAACCATACAAAGCCGGCGGTGGAAGAAGCAGAGGCTCAGGTACTGGCAGGTGCTTCCGTCATTGATATCAATACGGGTGCTTCCGGTGTTGATCAGGAATCAGTCATGCCTCTGACCATTAAAGCTGTGCAAAAAAACATTCATGTACCCATCTCCATTGACAGCAGTGATGAGCGAGTATCGGAGGCCGGGTTGAAGGTAGTTCGCGGAAAACCCTTATTAAACTCCACAACAGCTGAAGCTGAAAAGATGGAAAAAATGGTTAAGCTGGCAAAGACTTATGGAGCCGCTCTATTATGTCTCACACTTGATGGAAGCGGCATCCCCGAAACAGCGGAAGAACGATATCGGATAGCAGAAATTATGGTTCGGTATGCATTGGAACAAGGTTTGGACCAGCGGGATATTTGGGTGGATCCATTAACTTTAACGGCAGGCGCGCAGCAAAATCTGGTAATGGAGTCTATCAAAGCGGTTCAAATGATTAAAGAGAGGCTCGGCGTAAGGACAATATTAGGTGTCAGCAATATTTCCCACGGTCTCCCGGAACGAAAAGGACTCACGGCCAGTTTTATGGCTATGGCATTGGGAGCCGGCCTGGATATGCCGATTATTAACCCGAGAGAACCTCTTTTTCAACTGGTAAGATCTGGTTCGGATGTGTTAACCGGTAAAGATCAGAATGCAAAGCATTATCTTTATGAAAACCGGAAAAAGGATAAAAACGAGGTAACTGAAGAAAAACCGAGAATTAAAAAAGAAACGGAGGCTTCTGAACCTTCGCTAAAAGAGCAAATTCTTCGAGGAGATGCTGACGGAATTGAGCATCTGATCGAAGATTTGCTCACGGGAGGAATGGATGGCCTTGAGATCATCAATCAAATGATCACCCCGGCGCTGGAAAAAGTCGGTGCGCATTATGAGGACGGAACCTTCTTTTTACCGCAGCTGCTGATGTCTGCGGAAACAGCACAAAAAGCCTTTGGAATCCTAAAAGAGAAACTGCCCCAATCTGCTTCTTCTTATGTAGGGACCATCGTGCTGGCCACGGTTAAGGGTGATATTCATGATATCGGAAAAAATATTGTATCCGTCATGCTTGAAAATCACGGTTTCCGGGTGATTGATTTGGGGAAGGACGTTGACCCGGATCTGATTCTTCGGACAGCCTTAGAAGAGTCGGCTGATATGATAGGATTGAGCGCACTGATGACCACTACCATGCAACAAATGGCAGTGGTCGCTGAGAAAATAAGAGATATGGACCATCCTATTCCTTTGTTGGTGGGAGGTGCCGTCCTGACAGAAGAGTACGCAAAAAGCATTGGCGCCAAATATGCTCCGGATGCGGTGCAGGCTGTGAAAAAAGCAAAGGGAATCATAGCAGGTTAATCGCCTAACAGAATTCCAAGATTTATCAACTCGCGCTGCAGATCAATCAATTTGTTTTTCAGTTCGTCATATTCTTTTTCCAGAAACTGATCATCCATAAAACGATCTGTCTGCTTGGCAAGATATTCAAACTGTGCGTACACCTGATTCAATTCTTTTTTGATATTTTCTTTTCGCTGAACCGGTTCCAGAAGTTCCAGAGAATTTGCTTTCAGGACGGCTTCTTCCATTTCAAAAGCATATCCAATGGAGGGAATCTCTGTTATTATTCCTAATTCAGATTCTATTAACCCGGAAAGTGTTTCTGCCGCCTGAGGTTCACCATGAACCAGGAACACTTTTTGAGGTTTCTTTTTAAAGGCTTTTAACCACTCCATTAGTCCTTCTTGGTCTGCGTGACCAGAAAAACCATCAATGTTAACCATTTCTGCTTTTACCGCAATTTCTTCTCCGAGGATTTTTACGCTTTTTATGCCGTCCTTTAAGATGCGACCCAAAGTGCCTTCTGCCTGATAACCAACAAAAATAACCGTGTTTTTTTCATCCCACAGGTTGTGTTTTAGATGGTGTCGTATTCTTCCGGCAGTGCACATGCCACTGGCGGAGATGATCACTTTTGGGTGTTTGGCGTGATTCAAGGCCATTGATTCATGATGGTCCCTGACAAAGTGAAGGTTTTCAAACTCCAGTGGGTTATCACCATGATAAATCAGCTCTTTTGTTTCATTATCAAAAAAATCGGCGTTTTTTTGGAAGATCCTGGTTGCTGAAACGGCCATGGGGCTGTCAATATAGATGGGCACTTTTCTGAAAGGTGTAATTTTTGAGCTGGAGCCATAATACTTGTTCAGTTCAAAAATAAGCTCTTGAGTCCGACCAACGGCAAAAGAAGGGATAATAACAGTGCCGTTGCGTTCAAGGGTTCGGTTGATGGTGTCCATCATCATTTCCATGCGTACTTCCACATGGTCATGCAACCGATTACCATACGTTGACTCCATAATCAGATAATCAGCCTCCTCGATGATTTCGGGATCCCGAATCAAAGGTTTGTTTTTCATTCCAATATCGCCGGAATACACTAATTTGACTGTCTTACTTCCTTCGGTTATCCAGAGCTCCAAAATAGAGGAACCTAAAATATGGCCAGCATCCCTGAAACGAACGCTGATAATATCATTGATTTTAATTTTTTGACCATAAAGAACCGGCTCAAAAAAACGCAAACTGTATTCTGCATCTTTTACGTAATATAAAGGTTGAATGGGTGGATCGCCGGCCCGTTTTCTTTTTCGATTGGTCCACTCTGCATCATTTTCCTGAATATGTGCGCTGTCCAAAAGCATGACTTCGGATAAATCCGATGTAGCCTGAGTTGCATAAATCTTGCCTCGAAAACCCTCCTTTACCAACTTTGGAATACGGGCGGAATGATCCACATGGGCGTGGGTCAAAAACAGATAGTCAATGGATGACGGATCATAGGCGAAATCCTGACGATTCAATTCTTCAAGCTCATCACTTCCCTGAAACAAACCACAATCCAGTAAAATATTGCAGAATTCAGTTTTAATTAAAATGTTGGAACCAGTGACTACTTTTGCTGCACCAAGAAATTGTATTTCCATTATGATGACCCCTTTCTGTCTATGGAATGAAAACGTTAACATGATTATACCCGCTTTCAACTATAACAAAAGAAAATTTTCATTGCAGAAATCCTTTAATAACGTTACACTGAGATAGATATATACAAAATTAAATTCTGTCAATAGAAAGGGTCAGCCAATGAAAACCGGAAAAATTCTGATACTGGAAATCAATCAAGACATGACACAACTAAATAAACAACGATTCAGAAGCTGGGGTCATGAAGTGGTCCAGTATGTGTATGATCAGAACATCCAATATCAGATTATTGCGGAAAAGCCGGATATGGTCATGGTTCAAGCCCAAGATGGAATATTTTATGACGTATTGCAATGCTGTCAGGAATTAAAATCAGCTTCACGCATTCGCAGCATACCTCTGTTGGTACAGATTCCGCAAGAAGATTATCAACAGAAGAGAGAACTTCTTTATCTGGAAGGGGTGGAGGACTGTATCCCTTCTCCGGTGGTTTATGCTGAGTTAAAAAGTAAGGTGATGAATTGGCTGGATAAGGCACAGTTAAAAGAGAGACTCAAACAGAGCCATCAGGCACTGGAGGAGAGTATTCAAAAAATTAATCGGCAACGGGCAGAAATAGACCATCATTTAACACTGGCTGCACGGATTCAGGAGTCGCTCATTCCTAAAAATATTATCCAGGTTCCAAACTGTTCTTTCTATTCACATTTCCAGCCATCTGGAAAAGTAGGTGGAGATATTTATGATATTTTTATGCTGGATCATGAGCATGTGGGTCTTTACATGGTGGATGTGATGGGGCACGGCGTAGCTTCTTCCATGATTGCAGTGGCTTTGTCGGAGCTTATGGTGCCGGATGTCAGTCGAGGGACGCCGTTGAAAAAAGAAGTGAAATATCCGCCTTATTATGAAATCGTCACTCCGGGAAATGTGGTTCAGTATCTCAATAAACGTTTTTCTTTTTCAAAGTATCAACATTATTTCACCATCTTTTACATGGTGTTGAACACTCATACCGGACTGTTGCGTTATTGCCGTGGAGCTCATCCGGAACCACTGCTTCTGCGGAAAGACGGAAGTATTGAGACCCTGAATGCTTACGGGACACCCATTGGATTTGAGTTCTCCCAGGAACATGAAGAGGAAAAAGTTCAATTAAAAGCGGGAGACAGACTGCTGGTATATTCTGACGGTTTATTGGAGCTGGAGGATGAAAATCGTCAAATGTTGGATTATGACCGGATGGTAAGCAGAGTCGAAGAATATCAGCAAAGTGACACACAACGGCCTCTGACGATGTCTTTTAAGAAGTTGGCGGGTCGGCAAAGAGAACTGAAAGATGATTTAACATTGGTAGAGATGGTATGGGAACCATCGTGAAAAAAGGAAACAGACTTCTTTAATTAACTAACAAAAGCTTGTTGCTTTCTTTTGGGCGAAGGTCTATAATGATTATGGTTGTTATATAAACAGGATT
>SLLE01000036.1 GCA_007134225.1 Tindallia sp. | reverse complement strand
TCGAGTGGTGGAGAGAATCATTTTGGCAGACAGTTTTTGGAAACGCTTGAAAGGACTCCTGGGCACATCGGAATTGCCGGAGGAAACGGGATTATTGCTAAAACCCTGCCGGCAAATACACACCTGGTGGATGAAATACCCCATCGATGTGCTGTATCTGGATGCTGACGGCAAAGTTCTTCACATCGACCCGGAAGTGCCGCCGAATAAATGGAAAAAACCGATTGCAGAAGCGCAGATGGTGCTGGAAGTAGCGGCAGGCTTATGTCGAAAAAAAAAGATAAAAATAGGACAAAAGACTGACTTTTTAATGAGAAAAGAGGGAAAATAATGATCAAAAAGGGTACAAACCATAAGAAGAAGCGGGGATTTTCGCTAACCTTTAAAATCAGCGTGATCATCACCCTGTTTATTACGGTACTGATGATGGGAATGGGTTCCATGACTTATCAGATGAACCGAAATATTTTAATTCAGCAGGAGATGGAGTTGAGCCTAAGCTTGGCAGGCATGGCAGAGGAAGGCATGGCGCCGGCACTGGCAAACCAGGAAGAAACCGGCGTGATGAACTGGCTTCATTCCATGCAGGAGGATCCGAAAATCTATCAGACTTACGTGACGGATGCGGACGGTGCGGTGACCTATCATAAAAACGAGGCCAACATTGGAAATCGCATGCAGACCCGGGCACTGGAATCGGCTATGGAGGCAGGAACAATTCAGGTGCAGCCGGTTCGAATTACCGATGATCTGCCGGGACTGCTTTTTGTGGCTCCTCTTCACGGAGAATCTCAGGAGCTGCTTGGATACCTGCATTTTGTCAATGATTTCAGTGGAGCACAGCTGTTTTTAAATGAGACGGCCTATCAGTGGCTCAGGATTTTTGTCGGTGTGGTGTTGGTCAGCCTGATCCTGGTACGAATGATTATTGTCAAATACGTCGGAACACCCGTAAAAAAACTCCTGGAAAGTGCAGAGCGTATTTCCACCGGAGATTTTTCCGAAAACCTTGAAGTGGATACCAGAGATGAACTGGGGCAGTTAAAGCAGGGCTTTAATCTGATGAACCAGCAGCTGGCGGTTCTCTTTGACTCCATCAACCGCTCTGTGTTAGAATTAGACTACTCCTCCCGAATGATCGTCAGTCGGGGAGAGCAGCTGGAAAGCGAAGAAAACGATTTAAATCCGGAGAGAAGGCAGGAGTGGATCAAAGATATTCACAACAGCGGGAAGCGATTAGTTCGTGTCACCGGAAAACTGCAATCCTTTTTACAGCAGTTTCGAACTGAAGAACAAACCTGATTCAATACTGGAGTGACCGATCGTGATAAAAATCGAAGAATTTGAGCAGGTGATCAGCAGTACCATTGAAGCAGTGGAAAAAGGCAAAGAGGATCTTTATCGGCTGGAGGGCGGTGTCCGCAGCGAGTATGATCGTTGCCACCATCAACTGCTGGATATCCGTACTCGCATTGACCGCGTCATAGAAGAGGTGGATTTGCTGGAAGAGGAATCACGCAAGCTTCGAAACCATTTAATGAAAGTGAATCGGGACTTTCACCGATACAGCAAAGAAGCCATTAAGGAAGCTTACGACGAGGCCAATGAGAAAATGCTGGAGCTGATGCAGAAGCGGGAAACGGAAAAAATTCTCCGATTGCAGCGAGATCATTTGGAACAAAACATAAAAACCCTGGAAAATGCGCGAAAGCGGTCGGGAGAGCTGATGTCTACTGTCAGCATGGCATTAAAAGTGCTGACCAATGACTTGTCAAAATTCTTTAGCCAAAAGGAAGAGATTCAGTCACACCAAAGTATGGGGTTGTCTATTATTCGGGCCCAGGAAGAAGAGCGGAAACGTGTGGCCCGGGATATACACGACGGTCCGGCTCAAAGTTTGGCCAATATTGTCATGAGAGCAGAGTTTTGTCTGAAATTGATGGAGGTAAGTCCGGAGAAAGTGAGCGGAGAATTGAAAGAACTAATGAATCTGGTCCGAAACAGCCTGGGAGATGTGCGAAAAATCATTTTTGATTTGAGGCCCATGTCTTTGGATGACCTGGGACTTCTCTCGGCGCTGAAGCGATATACAGAGCAGTACATGGAGAGTTTTCCCATTCATGTGGAAATCAGTCTGATTGGAAGCGAAAGACGCCTTGATAACTCCATCGAAATCGGGGTGTTTCGTGTGATGCAGGAAGCCCTTACCAATGTTCATAAGCATACCAACGCCAATGAAGTGGTGATTAAAATTGAGTTTATGCCGGAAAAACTTAATGTACTGGTTCGTGATAACGGCCAGGGGTTTGATCCGGATCAAATCGATCTGGAAGAAAAATCCGGATATGGGATTATGGGTATGAAAGAACGGGTACACCTAATGAAGGGGAACATGCAGATTAAATCTCAAAAAGGCAATGGAACACAGATTATTGTTTCGGTTCCCACAAAGGTCCAACTATCACAGAATCCGAATGCGAGTGAATAAAATGAAAATTGGTCAACCCTCACTAATACGCATCATGATCGCTGATGACCACGCACTGATTCGTCAGGGACTGATGAAGATCCTTTCCCTTGATCCCGGAATATCAGTGGTGGCGGAGGCAGAAAACGGACAGGAAGCTATTGACAAGGCACTTTCCATGGAAATGGATGTTATTCTGATGGATATTAATATGCCTTTGATCAATGGGATCATAGCGGTGAAAAGAATCAAGGAAAGCAGGCCTGACATGGCTATTATTGCCCTGACCGTTCATGATCAGGAAGAATACCTGCTGGAGCTGATTCAGTGTGGAGTGGCTGGCTATGTGCTGAAAGATGTTCATCCGGATGAACTGATCACCACCATCAAAAAGGTAGCCCGCGGGGAATCCTTTATTCCGGCGGCTTTGACGGGAAAAATCTTTAAGGAGCTCAACCGGCTTCATACCGCCAACAAGGTGCCGGACCTGTACCGGTTAACACCAAGAGAAATGGAAGTGCTTCAGGAAGTGGCCCATGGTCTTAGTAACAAAGAGATCGCCCATAAGCTCTTTATCAGTGAAAAAACCGTTAAGAACCATCTGACAAACATCTTTCAGAAATGCGGTGTCAGTGATCGTACCTCTGCCGTTCTCCACGGCGTTAAAAATAATTGGATTCAGCTGTAGAACGCATCTGAAACAGATTTCTTATGAGAAAAGAAATGGTTTTGGAAGGTGCGTTTTTTTGCGATAAATTATTCAGACAAGGGTATAATCAACGATAACAAATGTGACGGCTCCTGAATGCAAAAATATGCTGCCAGGAGCTTAAAGTATTTAAACAGGCATGAACCAGTCCAGGAGAAATGGATCCGGGTTTGACCCGTCACTTCCTTCCTTTTCGTTTTTTTGAATGCAGCGGATTACCCTTTTCATCGATTAAAACCTGACCAACGCCTTCCGGTGCATAGGTTTCCAGTAAATTTTGGACTTCTTCGATTTCAGCAGGCTGAATTTTCCATTTCCGCCGCACTTCTTTGGAAATTGGTGTTGGAAGGGTAGGCCGATAGACCAGCGTTAGGTGGCCCTCATCACTCCACTGAGTCCAGCGCAGGTTTTCCCAGGGAACAAATCCCTCTGAGACAAAAAACCCTTTTTCCCGGATTTCCGGTTGCCCTTTTGCCCGGAGGCTGTTGAGCCAGCTGAAAAGAATCCAAAAAACGCTGGTAATACCACGGGTGACCAGATTTGAAATCTCAGCGTCCGTTGCCGGTGCCGGGTCGGATAGAACAGCCTGAAGGGCACGTAAAAACTCGCCGGCATAATAGACCCAGAAAAACAACAAAAATAACCATAAATAAAAGCCAAGGTTTTGATGTTGAGTGGCTGGCTTTTTAATTAATTCGCCGGCCCATCTGTCGCGGCTCAATTCCTGGATCAGCCAGTACAGGATCAGGATTGAAATTAACAGTAAAAAAATATCTAAAAGCCCCATGGCATTTATGATTGGTTGAATCGTAATAACCCCCTCTTAAGGTTTTGATCTGAACTTGAACTGTGACACATCCCTATTGTATGCAAAGCATGCAGACAATTCAATAGCCATTCAGTTCAAAACCACAATAATCATGAAAAACTCATGGAGAAGTGAAGGAAAAACCTATCAAGAAACGGAATCATTAAGACGGAATCATTTTAGGAGGACTGCAGGATGAAAATTGCGGTGATTGGAAATGGCGGCGTTGGAAAAGCACTGATCGAATTATTCGGGAACAAAAAGGAGAAAATGGCAGCGGAGGGCTTAAACCTGACGCTTTGTGCTCATCTGGACAGCCAGGGTGGGATATTGGACCCTGATGGAATCCGGCTGCCTCAACTCATGGCACACAACCAACATAATCTTCCGTTGAAAGAGTATCCGAAGGGGGGCGCTCCTCACCTGGGGCTGGAAGAAGTCTTAAAAATTGAAGATCTTGATGTGTTAATTGAACTGACCCCAACCAATAAAGAAACTGGAGAGCCTGGATTGACGCATATCACGAAGGCATTGACAAAGGGCATTCATGTGATTACAGCTAATAAAGGACCCGTTATGCTGGCGTATCACCGGCTAAAAAAACTGGCGGAAAAACATGAAGCGCAATTGTGGATTGGATGCACCACCGGCGGAGCCCTGCCTTCCGTTAACGGCGGCATGATGGACCTGGCCGGTGCGGAAATCACATCGATAGAGGGGGTTTTAAACGGAACCACCAATTTCATTCTGGAGGAAATGAAAGAAACCGGATGTGCCTATGGAACAGCCCTTCGTAAAGCTCAGGAAACAGGAATCGCGGAAACGGACCCGACACTGGACGTGGAAGGCTGGGATACGGCAACTAAGCTGCTTATCCTCACCAACGTCCTGATGCAGGAAGACAGAAAGCTGACGGACGTGGTGGTGGAAGGCATTACCGGAGTTACGGCAGAAGCAATCCAAAAGGCTGCAGATGATGGTGGAAAGATAAAACTGGTGGGCAGGGCTCAAAAGACAGAGAAAAGACTCACCCTGGCCGTTAAACCGGAGGTGCTGTTTTCGGATCATCCGCTTTACGGAGTGGACGGAAAAAACAAAGCGGTTCGCTACACCACTGATACATTGGGTGACTTGACGTTAATGGGAGGGGCCTCAGGCCTTATTCCGGCGGCGGCTTCCGTTTTGAGGGACCTGATGAATCTGCACCGGGGATACCGGTACTAGGGCAAAAGACACGAATGGCGTTTCGTGATATGATTGAAAAATATTCATTTTCAGATATTTAAAGCATTAAGATACAGTCTTCGGGGGTATTTAAATGAAACGAATGGTATTGAAAATAAACTGGCTTTGCATGGCTGCCTTATGTTGCGTAGGTATGCTGATGGCAGGATGTGCCCCTCCTGATGTGGTGGATGAAGAACCGGTTGAAAAACCGGTCCGGGTCATGAAAGTTGAAGAAGATGCGTTTTCCAGGACGCTGTCCTATACCGGAGAAGTAGTGCCGGGAGAAACCATCCAGCTTAGCTTTCAGGTTTCCGGGCGCATTCAGGATCTTTATGTGGAGAAAGAGGATCTCATAACCCAAGGGAAGCTCTTGGCTCAAATCGATCCCCTGGATTACCGGATCGGACTGGAAAGTGCTCAGGCCCGGCTGAATGCAGCCCAGGCTTCTCTGGACCAAATTGTGGCTGGAGCCAGAGCGGAGGAAATCCGCCAGGCAGAGTTGGAGCTGGAAAAGGCACGGGAAGCTGCAGCGTTTATCCAAAAGCAGCTGGAACGAATGGAGGCCCTGTATGTTGCAGGAGCAGCCACCCAGGCAGAGCTGGATGAAGTGACCTTAGAGGCCGCCAACACCCAATCCAGTCTGGAACAGGCAGAGTCAGAACTGGAAAAGATCCTGGCAGGCGCTCGGGTTGAAGAGATTGATGCTTTGCGAGCCCAGCGGGATGCAGCCAGGGCAGAACTGAGACACTACGAAACCCAACTTAACCGGACAGAATTGAAAGCCGACACAGATGGAAGGATTTCGGAGATTTTTTATAAGGGAGGAGAAATGTATGGAGAAGGAACGCCCTTTCTTGCCCTGCGCAGTGATAAAACAAAGGTTCAGCTTAGTGTCTCCCGTCATGAAATTCGCGACATCCACATTGGTGATTCGGCAGAAATTAGGATAGACGATGAGATTTACTCCAGTCAGGTAGTGACGGTTTCGAGGAATCCGGATCCATTAACCCGGACCTTTCCTGTGGAAATAAGCCTGCCGGATGCGGAGTTCATTGCCGGCTCCATTGCCCGGGTAACCATCCATATTGGTGAAGCCAGCGGCACGGAGATTCCCATCAGTGCGGTTCAATCCGGCGATCCGGATTATGTTTACATCGTAGAAGAAGGGGAAGCTGTCAAAATACCGGTGGAGATCCTGGGGTTGACAGATGATTCTCTCTGGGTCAGTGGACTAAGTGCCGGACAAATGGTTGTGGTGGAAGGAATGGGCAACCTGGAGGATGGGGAACCGGTTCGAATCAGGGAGGCGGGTGACGTTTCATGACGCGTTTCCTGGAAGCGGTTCTGCGCCGAAGATTACTGGTGTTCCTGCTGATAGGCATGGTGACAGTCACCGGGATTGTCAGTTATTACACCGCACCGAAGCAGGAATACCCGGAAATTGCCCCGCCGATGGCCCTGATGACAACCCAGTATCCCGGAGCGCTGCCGGAAGATGTGGAACGACTGGTGACCCGGGAAATCGAAGAAGAAGTGGAATCCATTAACGGGTTTCTTCGTTCCGACTCCCGCTCGGTTACCGGCATGTCCATTGTGGTGCTGGAACTGGAATATGGTACGGATATCGATCAGGCTTGGAGGGATCTGCGGAACCAGATGAGGGATTTGCAGAAAGACCTTCCGGAAGAAGCCCATTCCATCGAAGTGAACACGAAGCTGGATGAAACCGCCGGCTTTATACTGGCCGTTACCGGTCCCGGCTTGTCACCGGAAAAAATGACGGATCTGGCGGAGGAATTGAAATTTGCCCTGAGCGGCATCAGTGGATTGGCACGGCTGGAAATATCCGGAGAACAGGAATACCAGGTGGGAATCCGGGTTGATTCCGGCGAAATAAACCAGCTGCCTCTTTCCCTGGACATGATGGCTTCCATGATTCAGGCCCAGGCGGCCACCATACCGCTAGGAGAAGTGGCGCCGGAATCAGGGAACGCTGTCGGAATAAATTTGCCGCGAGGCTTTGATGATCTGGATTCCCTGGCAGAGATGGTGATGCTGTCGTCACCGGAAACCGGTGCCGTTCTTCGGCTGGGCGGTTTGGCCGAGATTCGGAGGGAAATTCGGCCGGACCAGCCTGTGATCCGACATAATCATGATGCGGTCGTGCTGGTAAGTGGATATTTTTCAGAAGGTCACAACGTACTTTTTACTGGAAACGAAGTAAAAGAAGCTGTGACGGAATTCCAAAAAACCCTGCCTGCTGGTGTCGAGATCGGAACCCTGCTCTTTCAGCCGGAGGATATTTCCCGGAAAGTCAACGAGTTCACCATTAATCTGGTGCAAGGCATGCTTTTTGTCATTGCGGTGGTATTCCTGGGACTTGGTCTTCGCAATTCGCTGGTGGTTTCCAGTGCCATTCCCCTTTCCATTTTGACGACCATGAGTCTCCTCCGCCTGTTTGGCATTCATATTCATCAGATTTCCATAACGGCGCTGATTATTGCCCTGGGAATGCTCGTAGACAATGCCATTGTGGTTTCCGACGCCATTCAGGTCCGTCTGGATCGGCACGAGGAGATTCATACCGCCGCCGTGCAGGGCACCAGGGACGTAACCATACCCGTGTTTTCGTCCACATTGACAACCATAGGCGCATTTTTACCGTTGCTGTTGCTTGACTCCATTGCCGGAGATTTTATTCGAAGCGTTCCGCAGATTGTTATGATCTCACTGGCATCTTCTTACATTGTATCCATTGTTTTTGTCCCTACGGCCGCCCGAATGTTCTTTCGACCACGGCCAAACAGAGGGCAAACGAATTTTTGGCGAAAAAATTTCTACGGCGCCGTGGAATCCGGCATCCGACGACCGCGAACAAGCCTTTCTTTGCTGGCGGTGATGGCGGCGGTAACCGTTTTTCTGGGTTTTCAGCTGGGACTCCAGTTTTTTCCAAAAGCCGATACAGACATTGTCTACATTGATCTTTATGCCGAACGGGACCGGGGAATGAGTTACACTGAATCGCTGGTGGGCGAAGTCGTTACCGTGCTGGAAGAACAGCCGGAAATCACAACCATCAGCACTTCTGCCGGCGACGGATTTCCCAAGTTCTATAATACACTGCCGTTGCCCTTTCAGGCTCGGGATTATGCTCAAATTATGCTTCGGGTTGATCCCGCCGCCGGCGGCCGTTTCCGTCGGATCTCCCAGTTGACGGATCATATTCAGCATAAGCTTGACCGGGAAATCATCGGTGGACGGGCAGAAATCAAACAATTGGAACTGGCGGATCCATTGGGAGCTCCGGTGATTGTTCGAATCAGCGGTGGAATGTCGCAGGACCGTCAAACAGCTTCTGCCGAAATTCAGGGAATGCTGGCATCCATTCCGGGCACCATCAACATCCGGGATGACTATGAAGAACCTGTTTATGAATACCAGGTGCAGCCGGATGACGAGACGGCCAGCCGTCTGGGTGTTTCCCGGTATGACCTTTCCCGGGAACTTAGCCTCGGACTCATGGGGCAGACCATCAGCAGCATGACGCTGGAGGATCGGGAAACGGATCTGTTTCTGGAGAGTGACCTTGACAGTAAAGGGAAGATGGAAAACTTCAGGATCAAATCTTCCGGCACCGGCGAAAAGATTCCTTTGCATCAGATTGCCCGGGTGACGGTGAATCCCCAGCCTCCCACCATCCGGAAATACAATGGAATGGAGACCATTAGTGTATTCAGCGATGTAGCCAGCGGACATAATGCCGTGAACATACAGAATCAACTGGAAGAAGTGATAGACGCGGAGCCAATGCCTCCGGTGAATATCAGCTATGCCGGTGAAAAACAGGAAATCATTAAATACTTTGGGGAGGTGGGGGTTTCCGGTGCTTTTGCCATCATGATCGTTTTTTTGATTCTGGTGATTCAATTTGGAAACCTGCGCCTGCCGCTGCTGGTGTTGCTAACCATTCCATTTTCGGCTATTGGATCCATTACCGGTTTGTGGGTTTTCCGCCAGCCCCTTTCCTTCACAGCATTGCTGGGGATGGTAAGTCTCTTTGGTATTGTGGTGAACAACGCCATTATTCTGTTGGATTACATTCAATCTGAAGAAAGAAAAGGCTATGATGCCTCAGCGGCCTGCCGTGAAGCAGTTGCTCTGCGGATAAGACCCATTCTCCTGACCACCATTACCACGGTAATGGGACTGCTGCCGCTGGTCTTTTCCCGAAGTGATTTATTTACACCCATGGCCATATCCCTAATGGCAGGATTGCTGGTGTCTGCCTTTCTGACCTTGGTGATTCTGCCTGTTTTGTATCAG